>NZ_SCMM01000003.1:0-131293 GCF_005503345.1 Ramlibacter sp. 2FC | reverse complement strand
GCCGGGGCCAAGCCCAGGCTGCCGGAGCCAGAAACGCAAAGCGTGTTCTGGTCCCCGGCAGACTGGGCCTGGACCGGCGGGCTGATGGACGCGCTACTGCCTACGCTGTACTTCGGCCGCCCCATCGTGGCCTGCGCGAGCCGCTTCAGCCCCGAGCTGGCTTTCGGCCTGATGCAGCAGCATGGCGTGACGCACAGCTTTCTGTTCCCCACCGCGCTCAAGGCCATGATGAAGGCCTACCCCGAGCCGGGCCGGCATTTCAGCCTGAAGCTGCAGGCCCTGATGAGCGCCGGCGAGGCCCTGGGCGACACCGTGTTCGCCTACTGCCGCGACCAGCTCGGCGTGGTACCCAACGAGATGTTCGGCCAGACCGAGATCAACTACGTGGTCGGCAACTGCGCCATGAACCGTCAGGTTCATGCCGCCGCAGCGCAGGGCCGCCCCAAGCAAGGCGCGGCCCCCTCGGGGGGCAGCGAAGCACACGCAGTGGCGAGCGTGGGGGCTCCGGTCGGTTGGCCGGCCAGGCCCGGCAGCATGGGCAAGCCCTATCCGGGCCACCGCGTGGCCGTCATCGACGAGCAGGGCCGCGAATGCGCCGCGGGCGAGCAGGGCGAGCTGGCGGTGCACCGCCTGGACCGGCACGGCTTCCCCGACCCGGTGTTCTTTCTTGGCTACTGGAGGAACGAGGCCGCGACGCGCCTGAAGTTCGACGGCCAGGAGGGGGCAGGCGACTGGTGCCGCACCGGCGACCTCGCGGTGCGCGACAGCGAGGGCTACCTCTGGTACCGGGGCCGGGCCGATGACCAGTTCAAGTCGGCCGGCTACCGCATCGGGCCGGGCGAGATCGAGAACTGCCTGGTCAGGCACCCGGCCGTGGCCAACGCCGCCGTGGTGCCCAAGCCCGACCGCGAGCGTGGCGCCCTGGTCAAGGCCTATGTGGTGCTGACGCCCGCGGCCGCGCTCGAGCGCGGCGACGAGCCCTTCTCGCGCACCGAATGGGAGGCGCGGCTGGTCGCCGAGCTGCAGCAGCAGGTCAAGGCCCGGCTCGCGCCCTACGAATATCCGAAGGAGATCGAGTTCATCGACGCGCTGCCCATGACCACCACGGGCAAGGTGCAGCGGCGAGTGCTGCGCGAGTGGGAGGAAGAGCGCGCACGGGACCTGGGGCTGCGCCCGTAAACTCCGGCACTTCATCCCGCAATCCGTCCACGACCACCATGAACAAGATCCCGCTTGGCCAGAGCGATCTCCGCGTCACGCCCATCTGCCTGGGCACCATGACCTTCGGCGAGCAGGTCGACGAGGCCACGGCCCATGCCATCCTCGACCGTTCGCTCGAGCGCGGCGTCGACTTCATCGACACGGCCGAGATGTACGCGGTGCCGGCGCGCGCCGAGACCTTTGGCGCCACGGAGACCATCATAGGCCGCTGGCTGCGCCAGCGCCCCGGCGCACGCGAGAAGATCGTGCTGGCGACCAAGGTCGCCGGCCCTTCGCGCGGCATGCCCTGGGTGCGCGCCGGCCAGGGGTTGACGGCGGCGGACATCCAGGCCTCCTGCGAGGGCAGCCTGCGCCGCCTGCAGACCGAGGTGATCGACCTCTACCAGATCCACTGGCCCGAGCGCCATGTGCCGGCCTTCGGCGCGATGTACTACGAGCCGGCCAAGGAGCGTTCGCAGACCTCGCTCCACGAGCAGCTGGAGGCCCTGGGCCGCCTGGTCCAGGCCGGCAAGGTGCGCGCCATCGGCCTGTCCAACGAAACGCCCTACGGCGTGCACGAGTTCGTGCGCCTGGCCGAGCAGCACGGCCTGCCGCGTGTGGCCACGGTGCAGAACCCCTACTGCCTGGTCAACCGCAGCTACGAGAACGGCCTGGACGAGACCTGCCACCGCCTGGGCGTCTCGCTGCTGGCCTATTCGCCGCTGGGCTTCGGCCTGCTGACCGGCAAGTACGACGCTTCCGGCACCTCGGGGCCGGAGGCGCCGGCCCAGGCGCGCATCGCCAGGTACGAGTCGGTGCGCCAGCAGCGCTGGGGCCGGCCCGATGCGCTGGCCGCCGCGCGGCGCTACAACCGGCTCGCGCGCGAGCATGGCCTCACGCCCACGCAGATGGCGCTGGCCTTCTGCTACACGCAGTGGCGCGTGGCCAGCACCATCATCGGCGTGACCTCGCTGGCCCAGCTCGACGAGGACCTCGACGCCTGGGGCACGACGCTCACGCCCGAGCTGCTGGCGGCGATCGACGCGATCCGCTGGGAATCGCGCGACCCGGCCATCTGAGTCAGGCTGGCAGGAGGGCCGCATGGCAAAGAAGGCGCATGTTTCCGAAACGCCGGCCACGCAAATGCTGCGTAGCCACGGCGTGTCTTTCACCGAGCATCCCTACGAGTACCTGGAGCATGGCGGCGCCCAGCACAGCGCCGTCGCGCTGGGCCTGGATCCCTACACCGTGGTCAAGACCCTGATCATGCAGGACCAGGACGGCAAGCCCCTGGTGGTGCTGATGCACGGCAACCTGAAGGTCTCGACCAAGAACCTGGCGCGCCAGATCGGCGCCAAGTCGGTCGAGCCCTGCGCGCCCGAGGTGGCCAACCGCCACAGCGGCTACCTGGTGGGCGGCACCTCGCCCTTCGGCCTGCGGCGCGCCATGCCGGTCTACATCGAGCAGACCATTCTTGCGCTGCCGAAGATCGCGATCAACGGCGGTCGGCGCGGCTACCTGGTGGGCCTGGACCCGCAGGTCTGCGTGCAGCTGCTCGGTGCCAGGCCGGTGCAGTGCGCGCTGGCAGAATAGCGGGCTTGCTCCCGGGAGACCTCGTTGGATTCGCTTTACCCTGTGCTCGCGGCCCTGGCCGCCTACCTGATCGGCTCGCTGAGCTTCGCCGTCATCGTCAGCCGTGTCATGGGCCTGCAGGACCCGCGCAGCTACGGCAGCAAGAACCCAGGCGCCACCAATGTGCTGCGCTCGGGCAGCAAGGCCGCAGCCGCCGTCACGCTGCTGCTCGACGCGGTCAAGGGCTGGCTGCCGGTGGTGCTGGTCAAGTGGCTGGGCCAGCCCTACGGCTTGGGCGAGGGTACGGTGGCCATGGCCGGCCTGGCGGCCTTCCTGGGCCACCTGTACCCGGTGTTCTTCCGCTTCCAGGGCGGCAAGGGCGTGGCCACGGCGCTGGGCGTGCTGCTGGGCATCAGCGGCTGGCTGGGCCTGGCCGCGGCGCTGAGCTGGCTGATCATCGCCTTCTTCTTCCGCTACTCGTCGCTGGCCGCGCTGGTGGCGGCGCTGTTCGCGCCGGTCTATTACGTGTTCGGCGACGGCGTGGCCTGGGACATGAGCGGCGCCGTGCTGTTCGCGGTCTCGGTCATGGGCCTGCTGCTGGTCTACCGCCACCGCGAGAACATCAACCGCCTGCTGGCCGGCAAGGAATCCAGGATCGGGGCCAAGAAATGAGCGAACTGCAACGCCTGCACGTGGCGGCGCGCTACAGCGAGGCCGCCATCTTCAACCGCGTGGTCTACCTGGCCGGCATGGTGCCCGAGGGCGACGCGGTCGACATCCGGGGCCAGACGGCCGATGTGCTGGCCCAGGTCGACCAGCGCCTGGCCGAGGCCGGCAGCGACAAGACGCGCATCCTGCGCGCCCAGATCTACCTGGCCGACATGGCCGACATCGGCGCCATGAACGAGGTCTGGGACGCCTGGGTGCCGGCTGGCCATGCGCCGCCGCGCGCCACGGTGCAGGCGGCGCTCGCGCAGCCTCAGTGGAAGATCGAGATCGTGGTCACGGCCGCGCAGGCTTGAACACCCAGGCGCTCAGTATCAGTAGCGCCGCTCCAGCGTCATCTGCTCGTTGTCGCGCCGCATCTGGAAGCGGCTGAGGAAGCTGTTGCCCAGCAGCACATAGGGCATGCCCTGGGGCGTGACCACGGCATCGACCTCGTAGACCTCCACATCGGCGATGCGCACCGAGGCCAGCTTGAGCTGCCAGCCCTGGGTCACGCCGTTGGCCGTGTTCATGCGCACCGGCCGGCCGCCACGGTAGTCCAGGCCTATGCGTTCGGCGTCGGCCACGCTCAACCCCACGGCCGTGGCGCCGGTGTCGACCATGAACTGCACGGCGCGCCCGTTGATCGCGCCCTGGGTGGTGAAGTGGCCGCCGCTGCCCGCGCTCAGCACGATCCTGCCGCCGCTGCCGCGCGGGCCGGAGCCGCCCACGCTGGCCGGCGCATCGCCCACGCGCAGGGTGTGGCGCCGCCCGCCGAACTCCACCACCGCCTGCTCGCCGCTGGTGGACAGCAGCTTGACGCCCTGGTGGCTCTCGCCCGGCGCCAGCGTCCTGGGCGTGCCGCCGTCGACGATCAGCAGCGCCTTGCCGCCGAACATGCCCTGCAGCGCGACCGACTGGGCCAGGGCCACGCTGCTTGCAAGGACCAGGCAGGTGGCCAGCGCAGGGCTGCGCAGGATTTTCATCAGTCGCGGAAGTTGTTGAAGCTGATCGGCAGCTCGGTGATGTCCTTGCGCAGCAGGGCCATCGCGGCCTGCAGGTCGTCGCGCTTGGCACCGGTCACGCGCACCGCTTCGCCCTGGATGGCGGCCTGCACTTTCAGCTTGCTGTCCTTGATCAGCTTCTGGATCTTCTTGGCGTCCTCGCTGGCGATGCCGTTGCGCACCTTGACCAGCTGCTTGACCTTGTCGCCGCCGATCTTCTGCACTTCGCCCTTGTCGAGGAAGCGCACGTCCACGTTGCGCTTGGTCAGCTTGTTGCGCAGGATGTCCTCGACCTGGGAGAGCTGGAACTCGGCGTCGCCGAACAGCGTGATCTCCTTGTCCTTGATCTCGATCGCGGCCGAGCTGCCCTTGAAGTCGAAGCGCGTGGCGATTTCCTTGGCGGTGTTGTCCACCGCGTTCTTCACTTCCACCAGGTTGGGTTCGCAAACGGTATCAAACGAGGGCATGGTCGAAAAAAATGGCTGGGGGTTGGGATGCGACAATTCTCCCATGTTCCCCGAGAGAAATGTCCCCCTGCAGGCCTGCAACAGCTTTGGCATCGTCGCCAAGGCCCGTACCCTGGTGCGCGTGCGCGAGGCGGCCGACCTGCAGGCCGTGCTGGCCGATCCGCTGCTGGGGCCGGCACCGAAGTTCGTGCTCGGCGGCGGCAGCAACATCGTGCTGACCGGCGACGTCAAGTCCCTGGTGCTCAAGGTCGAGGTGCCGGGGCGCCGCCTGGTCGAGGAAACGCCGCGCGCCTGGGTCGTCGAGGCCGGCGCCGGCGAGAACTGGCACGATTTCGTGACCTGGACCCTGGACCAGGGCTGGCCCGGGCTGGAGAACCTGGCCCTGATTCCCGGCACCGTGGGCGCCTCGCCGGTGCAGAACATAGGCGCCTACGGCGTCGAGCTGCAGGACCGCTTCGAGTCCTTGGACGCGATCGACCTCACGACGGGCCAGCTGTTCACACTGGACGCGGCCCAGTGCGGCTTCGGTTACCGCGACTCGGTGTTCAAGCACGCCAGCAGCGCCCCCTACGGCCTGGGCCTGGCCGGGCGCGCGCTGATCCTGCGCGTGCGCTTTGCCCTGCCCAAACCCTGGAAGCCGGTGCTGGGCTACCTGGACCTGGAGCGCAAGATGCACGAGAGCGGCATAGACGCGCCCGACGCGCGCCAGATCTACGACTGGGTCTGCGCCGTCCGCCGCGCCAAGCTGCCCGATCCGCGGCAGATCGGCAACGCCGGCAGCTTCTTCAAGAACCCCACGGTGACGCTCGAGCAATGCGCCGACATCATAGGCCGCGACCCGCATGTGGTGCACTATCCCATGCCCGACGGCAGCGTCAAGCTGGCCGCGGGCTGGCTGATCGACGCCTGCGGCTGGAAGGGCAAGACCATGGGCCATGCCGGCGTCTACGAGAAGCAGGCGCTGGTGCTGGTCAATCGCGGCGGCGCCACGGGCGGCGAGGTGGTGACGCTGGCGCGCGCGATCCAGACCAGCGTCTACGAGCGCTTCGGCATCCGGCTGGAGCCGGAGCCGGTGGTGGTTTAAAGGCCGTTCGCCGTCTGGGCTCAGGGCATCAGCATCCTGAAAGTCAGGCCGACCAGCGCGCAGGCCGCGATGACGTGAATGACGTTGCGCTTGAAGCGCAACAGCGCGATGGCCGCGCCGAGCGCGATCAGGGCGGAGGCCCAGTCAAAACTGCCCGCAAAGCCCCTGGGCCAGAGCACGTGGTAGCCGAAGAACAGCGCCAGGTTCAGGATCACCCCGACCACGGCGGCCGTGATTGCCGTCAGCGGCGCGGTGAACTTGAGGTCGTCGTGGGTCGATTCGACGAGCGGGCCGCCGGCCAGAATGAACAGGAAGGAGGGCAGGAAGGTGAACCATGTCACCAGCGTTGCCGCCACGGCGCCGGCCAGGAACAGCGCGTCCGGGCCGAACAGGGCTTTGACGTAGCCGCCGACGAAGCCGACGAAGGCCACCACCATGATCAGCGGCCCCGGCGTGGTCTCGCCCAGGGCCAGGCCGTCTATCATCTGGCCGGGCGTGAGCCAGCCATGGTGGCCGACCGCGCCCTGGTACACATAGGGCAGCACCGCATACGCGCCGCCGAAGGTCAGCAACGCGGCCTTGGTGAAGAACCATCCCATCTGCGTGAGCGTGTGGTTCCAGCCCAGGCCGGCCGCCAGCAAGCCCATGGGCACCAGCCACAGCAGGGCGCCGACCCCGGCGATCTGCGCCAGCCTGCCCCAACGAAACCGGGCGTGCTCCGGCGTCGGCGTGTCGTCGTCGATCAGCGCCGGGCCAAAGGACTTGTCGACCTTGTCGTGGCCGCCGCCCGCCTTGAACTTGTCCGGCGCCAGGCGGCCGCCGATGTGGCCGATCAGGGCTGCCGCCGCGACGATGGCAGGGAATGGCACATTGAGCGCGAAGATCGCGACAAAGGACGCGGCGGCGATGCCCCAGAGCCAGTTGTTCCTGAGCGCCCGCGAGCCTATGCGGTGAGCCGCCTGTACCACGATGGCGGTGACGGCAGGCTTGATGCCGTAGAACAGCCCGGCGACCAGCGGCACGTCGCCGAAGGCGATGTAGAGCCAGGACAGCGCAATGAGGATGAACAGCGAGGGCAGCACGAACAGCGCACCCGCCACGATGCCGCCCCAGCTGCGGTGCATCAGCCAGCCGATGTAGGTGGCCAGCTGCTGTGCTTCGGGCCCGGGCAGCACCATGCAGTAGTTGAGCGCGTGAAGAAAGCGCTTTTCGCTGATCCAGCGGCGCCGCTCCACGAGCTCGCTATGCATGATGGCGATCTGCCCGGCCGGTCCGCCGAAGCTGATGAAACCCAGCTTGAGCCAGAAGGCGAATGCCTGCCGGAAGCTGACTTCCCGGGGGCGCGCGCCCTGTTGCCCGTTCAGAGTCGTGGTGGCTTCGCTCATTCGGATTTTCCTTGTCGGCTGAAAGCCGCGAGCAGTCCGTCGAACACGCTGGCGGCGCAGGCCAGGAGTCGATCGTCGTCGGTGATGGCCTCGCGCAGCCCCGCCAGCACGCTTTCCACCCCGGCGGCCTCGGGCGCTTGCACCCCACCCACATCGAGGTAGTGCACGAGCTGTCCGAGTTGCAGCAATGCGGGTTGCGTGAGGCCGAAGCTCGCCGCCAGCACCTCGAAGCTGACGCGGCCGCCGACATGGCTGAAGGCTGCGCCGTCGAAGTCGAAGCCCAGTGCATCCGGCGGACAGTCGGCGGGGCTGGCGAGCCAGAGGATGCGGGCCTGGGGGTCGATGTAGCGGCGGATCAGCCAGGCGCTGGCGAGCCGGTCCACCCAGGGCCGCCGCCGGGTCGCCCACACGCGCCCCCGGTACTGCGCGAGCTGGCGGGGCCGAATGTCGCCAGCCACCTCATGCGGCTCATCGGGGGACAGGGTGCGTGCAGTCGCCAGTTCCAGATCGCGTAAAGCGGCCTCGGCCTGTCGCTGGGCCTCGCCCGGGAAGAAGTCGATCTCGCCAAGCGCCGCAAAGCTCTTGCGGAGCTTGCGCGCAAGCCTGATGCTGTCCTGCACCGTTTCGGCGCTGAGCGCCGCACGCGCCTGGGTGGCGTCGCTCAGCAGGGCGGCGAAATCGCCGCTGCGGTCGAACAAGCCGGTGAAGTTCGCGCCTTCCGGTTCCTCGACACGCAGCACCAGGGCCGTGCCGCCGCCTTCGCGCACCTCGGCCGCCAGCGCGTCGAGCGTGATGCGGCAAGCCTCACGTTCCGGCAGCAGGTAGACGCCATCCCTCAGCACCGCTGCGCCGGATGCCTTGAGGGCGCGCCAAATCCGTTGCCGAACGGTGGCGTTCTCGGTGGGCAGGCTGGTGACCAGGGCGATCCAGAAATTCATGTCGTAAATTCTACAATTATGTAGATATTTACTCATTAAATTTCTGGGCGCTGGCGATGCTATCCCATCGCCAGGAGCCTGTCGCCCGGACATCCGGGGTCAGGCGCGGGCTCGCCCAAGACCACCCGTGCCCGGACGCGGCAGCGCTTGCCGAATCGAAAAACAGCCGGACCTGCGCCTCAGGCTCACTCGCCCGCGCCGGCGGCCATGGCCGCGCTGGCCACGCTGCGCACGCGCTGCGCGTCCTCGCGGATGCGGCGGCTGAAGGCCTGGGGCGTCTCGCCCTCGGTGTTGACGCCGGCCTTCTGCAGCTTCTGCCAGACCTCGGGTTCCTGCAGCACCTCGCCCAGCGCCTTGTTCAGGCGTGCCGTGATCTGGGCCGGCAGCTTGGCCGGGCCGAACAGGCCGTTCCAGACCGTGATCTCGAAGCCCTTGAGCGAGGTGGAGTCGGCCAGCGGCGGGATCTGCGGCGCCACGCGCAGCCTGCCCAGCGAGGTCACGCCGACCGGCTGCAGCTTGCCCGACTCGAACTGGGCCAGGGCCGACGGGGGCATCAGGAAACCGAGGTCCACATTGCCGGCCGCGATGTCGACCGTCATCTGCGCCGCACCGCGATAGGGCACGTGGCGGATGCGCGTGCCGGCCTTCTGGTTCAGCAGCTCGCCGGCCACATGCAGGGCCGTGCCTATGCCCGAGGAGGCGAAGGTCACGCTGCCGGGCTCGCGCCGGGCCTTGGCCAGCACGTCCTCCACGCTCTTGAAGCCGGCCTTGGGGCTGGCGACCAGCAGCATCGGCATCACGCCGATCAGGCCGATGTGGGTCAGGTCGGTCTCGCCGTTGTACTTGATGGCCGGGTTGAACATGCGCGCGAGCGTGATCTCGCTGCTCGAGGCCATCATCAGCGTGTAGCCGTCCGGCGCCGCGTTGACGACCTTCTGGCCGGCAATGGTGCCGGCTGCGCCGCCGATGTTCTCGATCACCACGTTGGTGCCGAGCTTGCGGCCCAGCGGCTCGGCGATGGTGCGCGCGATCATGTCGGCGCTGCCGCCGGCCGGGAAGCCCACGACCAGGGTGATGGGCTTCCTGCCCGGCCATTCCTGCGCCTGGGCGAGGCCGCTGCCCAGGGCCGGCAGCACGGCCGCGGCCGTGAGCGCGCAGGCGCGGATCAGGAGTCCACGTTTGGAGGGCTGGGTGGAGGACATGAATTTCCTTTCATGAGGGCAGGGCGGCCTGCCGCATCGGGATAATGGGATCGGGTGTATTGTGACAATAAAAAACTGTTTTGTCACAATAAAAACCATGTGGCATGATGGCGTACTCGCAGATCCGTACCGCCATGGCCCGCCGAACCCTTTCCGCCGCCCAACCCGCCCCGGCCGAGCCGGAAGCCGAAGCCCCGCTCAGCGACGAGAGCGCTGACGAGGCGCGCGTGCGCAACGCCCTGATCGAGGCCGTGCTGTCGAACCAGCTGCCGCCCGGCACGCGCCTGGTCGAGAGCCCGCTGTGCCAGGCCTTCGGCGTCAACCGCTCCCTGCTGCGCCGGGTGTTCGTGCAGCTGGCGGGCGAGCGCGTGATCGAGCTGCACCGCAACCGCGGCGCGGTGGTCGCGGCGCCCACCCAGGAGGAGATGCGCCAGGCTTTCGAGGCCAGGCGCCTGATCGAAGGGGCGGTGCTGCAGGCGCTCAGCGAGCGGGCCCAGGGGCCTTACCTGGCCTCGGTGCGCCAGCTGGTCTGCGAGGAGCACGACGCCTACCGCAAGGGCGACCGCTCGCGCTGGGTGCGCCTGTCGGGCGAGTACCACCTGCGCCTCACGGCCCTGCTGGGCAACCAGGATCTCGATCACATGCTCAAGAGCCTGGTCACGCGCACCACGCTGATGAAGGCGCTGTACGGCGCGCCGGAGCGCAGCACCTGCTCCTTCGACGAGCACAACGCCATCCTCGATGCGCTGGAGGCCGGCAATGTGCCGCTGGCCTGCCAGCTGATGTCGGCTCACCTCAACGATGCCGAACGTCAGCTCAAGCGCGACACCGGGGCCAGCCAGGTCGATCTGATGAAGCTGTTCGGATCGCCGGCCTGAGCGCGGCCCGCGGCAAGCTCAGTCGCCGTCGGGCAGCAGGCATTGCCCGGCGCGCGCGACCACGCGCCCGCGCTTGAGCACCAGCCGGCGCAGCGGATGCATGGCCACGGCCTCGGCGGCGGTTTCGGCCTCGACCAGCACCAGGTCGGCGTCCGAGCCCAGGGCCAGGCCGTAGCGGGGGGCGCCCATGAGCTGCGCGCCGCCGTAGGTGGCCATGTGCAGGGCCAGCTCCAGGCCCGGATCGTCGCGGAAGCCGTTGCGGTAGGCGATCAGGTAGGCGCGCTCGAGCATGTCGCCGTTGTTGAGCGGGCTCCAGGTGTCGCGCACCCCGTCCGAGCCGGTGAACAGGCGCACGCCGCGCTCGTGCAGCAGGCGCACCGGTGGGAAAGGGGTGGGGCCGGAGGGCGCGTGGGTCATGATGGCGATGTCGTTCTCGCGCAGCAGGGCGATCAGCCCGTCCAGCCTTGCCGGCTCCACGCTGCCCAGGCAGAAGGCGTGGCTGATCGCCACCTTGCCGGCCAGGCCCAGGCTGCGCGTGCGCTCGGCGATCATCTCGACCGTGACCGCTCCGAGCTCGCCGCGGTCGTGCAGGTGGATGTCGATGCCGCAGCCATGGCGTTCGGCGATCGCGAAGATGCCGTCGAGCTGGCCCTTGGGGTCGCGGTCCACGCCTATGGGATCGAGCCCGCCTATCACCCGGGCGCCCTCGCGCACCGCCTGCTCGAGCAGTTCCAGCGTGCCCGGCCGGATCATCACGCCGGTCTGCGGGAAGGCCACGATCTCGACGTCGATGGCCTCGCGGTGCTGCTCGGCCATGGCCTGCACGCCGTGCAGGTGGGCCAGGCCGACCTCGGGTCCCACGTCCACATGGCTGCGCACATGGGTGGTGCCGCAGGCCAGCATGCGGCGCAGCAGGCGGGCGCTTTGCCGCTCGGGCGACAGGCCCAGGGTGGCGAGCACGCGGCGCTCGTTCGCGATCTTGTCCATCAAGCTGGGGCCGGCCTGGTGCGGATGCCAGGGCGTGCCCCACAGCGTCTTGTCGATGTGGGCGTGGGCGTCGACCAGGCCCGGCAGGATCAGGCAGCCGCCGGCGTCCACGACCTCGTCGCCGGGACGGGCCGGCAGTTCGGCGCCCAGCTCGGCGATGCGGCCCTTGCGCACGGCCAGGTCGGTGATGGCGCCGCCCCAGGGGCGGCCGCCGCGTATCAGCAGGTCTTGCATGGTCGATCCTCTCGGCGCCCGGTGGCGCAGGTCTTTCCCGTTGGCGGGTCAGGGCTATTGTGACATGGAAATTTTTAATAGTCACAATACACATTCAGATTGTGACAATTTATCCGATCCATGGCACCATGACGCATGGCCCGTGCCCGACCTGACCCGACAAAGGACCCGCGATGAACATCGATTTTTCCGCGCTGACCGAGTACCAGCGCTACAAGCTGATGGCCAGCCTGATCGTGCCGCGGCCGATCGCCCTGGTCACCACCCTGGGCGAGACCGGCGTGGTGAACGCTGCGCCCTTCAGCATGTTCAACATGCTGGGCGAGGAGCCGCCCATAGTGATGATCAGCGTCAACCGCCTGCAGGACGGCCAGCTCAAGGACACGGCGGCCAACATCCAGCGCAGCCGCGAGTTCGTGGTCCATCTGTGCGACGAGGACCTGGCCGAGCAGATGCACCGCTGCGGCGACCGGCTGCCGCCCGAGGTCAGCGAGCTGTCCGCCGTGGGGCTGAGCACCGCGCCGTCCTGCGCGATCGTGCCGCCGCGCATCGCCGAGGCGCCGGTGGCCTTCGAATGCACGCTGTGGGAGACGCTGGAGACCGACAGCCGCCAGATCTTCATCGGCCAGGTGCGCTGGATGCACGCGCGCGACGAACTGATCGACACCCAGGCTTGGCGGGTGCGGCTGCAGAACTACTTTCCGGTGGGGCGCTTCGGCGCGAGCTTTTACGTCAAGACGCGCGAGCGCTACGCGCTGCAGGCGCAGGCCAGCGCCCGCTCGACGGCGATCGACGAGATGTGAAGGGCGCGGGCCGGCGCCTGGCGCGCGCGGCCCGTACGCAGCCTGTGCGGCTGCGGGGCGTGTTCAGTCGCCCTGCTTGTCACCCAGGCTCAGCAACTCCGCGCCCACGCCCGCCGACAGCAGGCCGGTCTGCGAGTAGATGCCCAGCTTGGCGCGCGTGTCGCTGATGTCGAGGTTGCGCATGGTCAGCTGGCCGATGCGGTCCAGCGGGCTGAACGGCGCGTCTTCCACCTTCTCCATCGACAGGCGCTCGGGCGCGTAGGTGAGGTTGGGGCTCTCGGTGTTGAGGATGGAGTAGTCGTTGCCGCGGCGCAGCTCGAGCGTCACCTCGCCGGTGACGGCGCGCGCCACCCAGCGCTGGGCGGTCTCGCGCAGCATGATGGCCTGCGGGTCGAACCAGCGGCCCTGGTAGAGCAGGCGGCCGAGCTTGCGGCCGTTGTCGCGGTACTGCTCTATGGTGTCCTCGTTGTGGATGCCGGTCACCAGCCGCTCGTAGGCGATGTGCAGCAGCGCCAGGCCCGGGGCCTCGTAGATGCCGCGGCTCTTGGCCTCGATGATGCGGTTCTCGATCTGGTCGCTCATGCCCAGGCCGTGGCGGCCGCCGATGCGGTTGGCCTCCAGGATCAGCGCCACCGGGTCGTCGAAGCTCTGGCCGTTCAGCGCGACCGGCTGGCCTTCCTCGAAGCGCACGGTCACTTCTTCTCGCTTGACCTCGACCTCGTCACGCCAGAACGCCACGCCCATGATGGGGTTGACGATCTTGATGCCCGAGCTCAGGTGCTCCAGGTCCTTGGCCTCGTGCGTGGCGCCCAGCATGTTGGAGTCCGTGCTGTAGGCCTTTTCCACCGACATCTTGTAGTCGAAGCCGTTGGCGATCAGGAACTCGGACATCTCCTTGCGGCCACCCAGCTCGTCGATGAACTGCTGGTCCAGCCAGGGCTTGTAGATCTTGAGCGCCGGGTTGGTCAGCAGGCCGTAGCGGTAGAAGCGCTCGATGTCATTGCCCTTGAAGGTCGAGCCGTCGCCCCAGATGTTGACCTCGTCCTCCTTCATGGCGGCCACCAGCATGGTGCCGGTGACGGCGCGGCCCAGGGGCGTGGTGTTGAAGTAGGTCGCCCCGGCGGTGGTGATGTGGAAGGCGCCGCTTTGCAGCGCGGCTATGCCCTCGTGCGCCAGCTGGCGGCGGCAGTCGATCAGGCGGGCCAGCCTGGCGCCGTACTGCAGGGCCTTGCGCGGGATGGCGTCGTAGTCCGGCTCGTCGGGCTGGCCCAGGTTGGCGGTGTAGGCATAGGGCTCGGCGCCCTTGAGCTTCATCCACAGCAGGGCGGCGCTGGTGTCCAGGCCGCCGGAGAAGGCGATGCCGACCTTCTGGCCGATGGGGAGGTTCTGAAGAATGGTGGCCATGGCGAACAGTCCCTTGGATCAACCGAAATGGCAGATGTAGTGGTAGGGCTCGGTCACGCGGATCTCGAAGCTCGAGTTGCCGGGGATGCTGAACTTCTCGCCGGGGCCGGATTTGAGCCAGGCTTCGCTGCCGGCCAGCTTGTACTCGCAGCCGCCGGCCACGCATTCCATGATCTCGGGCGCGCCGGTGTTGAAAGTGAGCGTGGCCGGCAGGACCACGCCGACCGACTTCTTGGTGCCGTCGGGGAAGGTGATGCCGTGGCTGACGCACTTGCCGTCGAAGTAGACGCTGGCCTGGGTGTTGACGGACACGCCGTCGATCTTGTCGGTGCTCATGGATGGGCTGCTTTCCGTGCGTTGCGTTCGCGTGCGGACCGGTGCGTCATGCACCGGCACGATGGGGTGAAACAGCGAATTTTAGGCCACCCGCCAGCCTGGGCGGCGGGCGTCAGTGGCGGCCGCCGTGGCGGACGTAGCCGAAGTTCAGCGACAGGCCGCCGGGCGCGGGCGCGTCGTAGTAGGGGCGCGCGGGATAGTGGCCAGGATAGGCGACCGTCGGCGCGGCGTAGACCGGCGCCGTCGGGTAGTAGGTGGTGGTGCTGCTCATGCCATAGGGCTGCTGGGGCGCGACGGGCGTGTAGCCGGGAGGGGGCGGCATGCTGATCGGCGAGACCTGCAGCCGCACCGTGGGGCCGGGGTCGCTGGGCATCTGGGCCTGGTATTGCTTGCCCGCGTATTCGTAGACGACGTCGTAGCCGACGGTGCGCTGCTCGTAGAAGGTCTGCGTGCCGCATTGTTGGACGTTCTGCACCTGCGCCTGGCCGCCGCCCTCGATCTGGTCGCCGACCATCGCGCCGCCGACCAGGCCTATCATGGTGGCCAGGGCGCGGCCGCCGCCGTTGCCCACGGCGTTGCCGACCGCGCCGCCGGCCAGTGCGCCCATCACGGCGCCTGCGCCCGAGCGCGGCGCGGGGGTCAGCACCTGCTGGGTCTCACAGACCTGGCGCGGCACGGCCACCTGCTGGACGATGGGGCTGCTGGACAGCACGCGGCCGAACTCATCGGCCAGGGCCGCGCCGGCCAGCGGCAGCAGCAGGGCGAAAGCCATCGCGTGTTTCATGGCAGCACCTCTTTTGAATTCTGGACAAGCGAAAACTGCGTCGATTCTAGTTTTCGCGGGGCTGCGTCAAGGGTTCATGAGGCGTAAAGCCTGTGTAAAAACCTCGTCGGAAAAGCCCACGGTCACGCGGGCTTCGGGGCCTGGGCCCCATTCGACCACCGGCCGCTTGATCGCGCTGGACTGGGCGCGCAGCAGGGCGCCGGCCGAGGCCGCGTCGCTCACGCCGGCCTGCACCTCGGGCGCGAGCTTGCGCCAGGTCGTGCCCTGGCGATTGAGCAGCTTGTCCCAGCCCGCCGCCGCCAGCCAGGCCTGCAGCCGGTCCTCGGGCACGCCCTGCTTCTTGAAATCGTGGAACTGGTAGGCCATGCCCTGGCCGGCCAGCCAGGCGCGGGCTTTCTTGACGGTGTCGCAGTTGGCGATGCCGTACAGCGTGATCGTGGGTGTTTGCATGGCGCGCATCATGCTCGAAATGGTCCTGGGCGACAATTCCGCCATCTATGAAGACCTTACCGGAATGGCTCGCCCACTGCGAGCAGCTGCATCCCAAGACCATCGAACTGGGGCTGGACCGCGTGCGGACCGTGGCCGAGCGCCTGGGCCTGCGCTTCGACTGCCCCGTGATCACGGTGGCGGGCACCAACGGCAAGGGCTCGACCTGCGCCATGCTCGAGGCCATCCTGCTGCAGGCCGGCTGGCGCACCGGCGTCTACACCTCACCGCACCTGGTGCATTTCGAGGAGCGCTGCCGCCTGCGCGGCGATCCGGTGCAGGCCGACGCCCTGGTGGCGGCCTTCGAGCGCGTCGAGGCGGCGCGCGGCGAGGTCTCGCTGAGCTATTTCGAATTCACCACCCTGGCCATCCTGGACCTGATGGCCGGCGCTGGCCTGGACGTCGCCATCCTCGAGGTCGGCCTGGGCGGGCGGCTGGACGCGGTCAACGTGGTCGACCCGGACTGCGCCATCATCACCAGCATCGACCTCGACCACATGGAGCTGCTGGGATCGGACCGCGAGAGCATAGGCCGGGAGAAGGCCGGCATCCTGCGCACCGACCGACCGGCCATCGTCAGCGACCCGCTGCCGCCGCAAAGCGTGATCGATCGCGCCACCGAGATCGGCGCCGACCTGTGGCGCTTCGGCCGCGACTTCAACTTCTCCGGCGACAAGCAGCAATGGGCCTGGGCCGGGCGCGGGCGGCGCTACAGCGGCATGGCCTACCCGGCCCTGCGCGGCGCCAACCAGCTGGTCAACGCCTCGGGCGTGCTGGCGGCGCTGGAGGCGCTGCGCGCGCGCCTGCCGGTCACGGCCCAGGCGGTGCGCAACGGCCTGGCCATGGTCGAGCTGCCGGGGCGCTTCCAGATCGTGCCGGGCCAGCCGGTGCTGGTGCTGGACGTGGCGCACAACCCGCATTCGGTCGCGGCCCTGGCCGAGAACCTCGACGCCATGGGCTTTTACCCGACCACCCATGCGGTGTTCGGCGCCATGGCCGACAAGGAGCTGGGCCTGATGTTCGACCGCATGGCGCCGCTGGTGGACCGCTGGTATTTCTGCGACCTGCCGACCGGCCGCGCGGCGCCGGGCGCCAGCCTGCACGCCCAGTGGCTGGCGCGCCAGCCGCGGGAAGGGACCGCGGCCAGTGTGCATGCCGACCCCATGGCCGCCCTGAGCGCCGCCATCGCGGCGGCGGACCCCGCTGATAGAATCGTGGTCTTTGGTTCGTTCTACACGGTGGGCGGCGTGTTGCAGGACGGGATCCCCCGTCTGCAGGCCAAGCACCTGAGCGCTTGAGTCTGCACTTCATGGCCTTTTTCAAGTTCCGACTGCCCGGACAGTCTGCAGCGCCCCGGGGTGGCCGCGAGGCTGCGGCGGCCGTGCAGGCCGAGAGCGTGGACGCGCTGCGCCGGCGTGCCCGGCACCGCCTGATCGGCGCGACCGTGCTGGTGCTGGCGGCCGTGATCGGCTTCCCCCTGCTGTTCGACACCCAGCCGCGCCCGGTCTCGGTGGACGTGCCCATCAGCATCCCGGATCGCCAGAAGGCCAAGCCTCTGACATTGCCCGCCACGCCGGCGGCTCCGTCCGCCACGGCCTCGCCGGCGGCAACGCAGGCCCAGGTCGGCGCCACGGCGGGCCTGGGCCCGAACGAGGAGGTGCTTTCCGCGCCCCGTGCGGCGGCCACGCGACCCGTCGAGCCCAAGCCGGCGCCGCCGGCTCCCAAGATCGATACGCCTCCCGCGCCCAAGGCCGAGCTCAAGCCCGCAGCCAAGCCGGAGCCCAAGGCCGAGGCGCAGGCCAAGCCCGCGGCCCAGTCCGACGAGGCGAGCAAGGCGCGTGCCCTGCTCGAGGGCAAGGACGGCGAGAGCACCGACGCGGACCGCGTGGTGGTCCAGGTCGGCGCCTTCTCCGACGCGAGCAAGGCTCGCGAGGCGCGCGCCAAGCTCGAGAAGGCCGGCCTCAAGACCTACACCCAGGTGGTGGAGACCAAGGATGGCAAGCGTGTGCGGGTCCGCGTGGGCCCGTTCGCCAACAAGGCCGAGGCCGACAAGGCGGCCAGCAAGATCAAGAAGCTGGATCTGCCCGCGGCCATCCTGACGCTGTGACGGGCTGAGCTGCATGGCCGCCATGGACTGGATCATGCTGGTGGTTTTGCTCGCCTCGCTGGTGCTGGGCGCCTGGCGCGGCCTGGTCTACGAGCTGCTGTCGGTGCTGGGCTGGGTCGCGGCCTTCGTGCTCGCGCAATGGCTGGCGCCGGACGCGGCCAATTGGCTGCCCATGGAGGGCGCGGCCGAGCCGGTGCGTTATGCCGCGGGCTTCGTGCTGGTGTTCGTGGTGTCGGCCTTTGCGGCCGGCCTGCTGGCCTGGCTGATCAAGAAGCTGGTCGAGGCGATCGGCCTCAGGCCCGTGGATCGCACCCTGGGCGCGGCCTTCGGTCTGCTGCGCGGCGTGGTGCTGCTGCTGGCCCTGGCGGTGGTGGTGGGCATGACCTCGCTCAAAGCCGCTGCCTGGTGGCAGGAATCGCGGGGCGCGGTCGTGCTGGAGGCCGCGCTCAAGGGCTTGAAGCCGGTGCTGCCGGCGGAATTCGGGAAGTATTTGCCCGCCTGATTTTTTTGTGGACCAGGTGGCCGCACCGCCGGTGCGGGCCCCGGGGCCTGATTGGATGGAAGCATGTGTGGAATCGTCGGCGTTGTCAGCAACGCACCCGTCAACCAGCTGATCTATGACGCGCTGCTGCTGCTGCAGCACCGCGGCCAGGATGCGGCCGGCATCGTGACGCAGCTGGAGCGCAAGTTCTTCATGCACAAGGCCAAGGGCATGGTGCGCGACGTGTTCCGCACGCGCAACATGCGCGCCCTGCCGGGCAACGTGGGCCTGGGCCAGGTGCGCTACCCGACGGCCGGCAACGCCTACAGCGAGGAGGAGGCCCAGCCTTTCTACGTGAACGCGCCCTTCGGCATCGTGCTGGTGCACAACGGCAACCTGACCAACGCGCACGCGCTGCGCTCCGAGCTGTTCCTGACCGACCACCGCCACACCAACACCGAGAGCGACTCCGAGGTGCTGCTCAACGTGCTGGCCAACGAGCTCGAGAACGCCACGCGCGGCATACCGCTCAGGCCCGAGGACGTGTTCGCCGCGGTGCGCAACGTGCATCGCCGCGTCAGGGGCTCCTACGCGGTGATCGCCCTGATCGCGGGCCACGGCCTGCTGGCCTTCCGCGACCCGTTCGGCATCCGCCCGCTCTGCATGGGCCGTGCCAAGGACGGCACCGTGATGATAGGCAGCGAGTCGGTGGCGCTGGAGGGCACTGCGCACCAGTTCGAGCGCAACATCGCCCCGGGCGAGGCCGTGTTCATCACGCTGGACGGCCAGGTGCATGCCCAGCAATGCGCCGACGCGCCCAAGCTCAACCCCTGCATCTTCGAGTTCGTCTACCTGGCGCGGCCCGATTCGGTGCTCGACGGCATCTCGGTCTACCAGGCGCGCCTGAACCTGGGCGAGACCCTGGCCAAGCGTGTGGTCTCGGCCGTGCCGCCCAGCGAGATCGACGTGGTGATCCCCATCCCCGAGTCCAGCCGCCCCAGCGCCACCCAGCTCGCGCATCTGCTGGGCAAGCCCTACCGCGAGGGCTTCGTGAAGAACCGCTACGTGGGCCGCACCTTCATCATGCCGGGCCAGGCCGTGCGCAAGAAATCGGTGCGCCAGAAGCTCAACGTGATCGGCAGCGAGTTCAAGGGCCGCAACGTGCTGCTGGTGGACGACTCCATCGTGCGCGGCACCACCAGCCGCGAGATCGTGCAGATGGCGCGCGACGCCGGCGCGCGCAAGGTCTACATGGCCAGCGCCGCGCCGCCGGTGCGCTATCCCAACGTCTACGGCATCGACATGCCGACCAAGGACGAGCTGGTGGCGCATGGCCGCACGCTCGAGGAGATCCGCCAGATCATAGGCTGCGACGCGCTGATCTACCAGGACGTGGACGCCATGAAGCGCGCCGTGGGCTCGCTGAACCCGCAGCTCGACGGCTTCGACGCCTCCTGCTTCGACGGTGTCTACGTGACCGGCGACATCACCGACGGCGACATCGCGCGCCTCAACGAGAACCGCGTGGACGCGCAGGAGGGCGACGAGGACACCTCGCGCCTGTCGCTGCCCAACGCGCGCGACTGAAAGAGGGGACAGACCATGGCATCCAGCTCCCTGCCCCCCGGCCTGCACCTGGACACGCTGGCCGTGCGCGCCGCCGTGGACAAAAGCCAGTACGGCGAGAACTCCGAGGCGCTGTACCTCACGAGCAGCTTCACCCAGCCCGACTGCGAGACCGCCGCGCGCCGCTTTGCCGGCGAGGAGGAGGGCTACATCTACTCGCGCTTCACCAACCCCACGGTGGCCAGCATGGAGATGCGCCTCGCGGCGCTCGAAGGCACCGGGGCCTGCATAGGCACGTCGAGCGGCATGTCGGCCGTGCTGCTGCTGTGCATGGGCCTGCTCAAGGCCGGCGACCATGTGGTCTGCTCGCGCTCGGTGTTCGGCTCCACGATCAAGCTGATAGCCAGCGAGTTCGGCAAGTTCGGCGTCACCAGCAGCTTCGTCTCGCAGACCGAGCTGGCCGAGTGGAAGGCCGCGATCCGCCCGGAAACGCGCCTGCTGTTCGCCGAGACGCCGACCAACCCGCTGACCGACGTCTGCGACATCCGCGCCCTGGCCGATCTCGCGCACGAGGCCGGCGCCTTGCTGGCGGTCGACAACTGCTTTTGCACGCCGGCCCTGCAGCAGCCCGCCAAGCTGGGCGCCGACATCGTGATCCACTCGGGCACCAAGTACCTGGACGGCCAGGGCCGCGTGGTGGCCGGCGCGCTGTGCGCCTCCGAGAAGCTGATCGCCGAGAAATTCATTCCGGTCATGCGCAGCGCGGGCATGAGCCTGTCGCCGTTCAACGCCTGGGTGGTGCTCAAGGGCATGGAGACCCTGGGGCTGCGCATGGAGGCTCAGTCGGCGCGTGCGCTGGCGCTGGCACAGTGGCTGGAAGCCCATCCCAAGGTCGGCCGCGTCTACTACCCCGGCCTCAAGAGCCATGGCCAGCACGAGCTCGCCATGGCCCAGCAGTCGGGCCTGGGCGGCGCGGTGGTCTCGTTCGACGTCAAGGCCGCGGGGCCGCAGCAGGCGCGCGAGCGTGCCTTCCACGTCATCGACTCGACGCGCCTGCTGTCGGTGACGGCCAACCTCGGCGACGTGAAGACCATCATCACCCACCCGGCCAGCACCTCGCACGGGCGCCTCAGTGAAGAGCAGCGCCTGGCCGCCGGCATACAGCAGAACCTGATCCGCGTGGCCGTGGGCCTGGAGCACCTCGACGACGTGAAGGCCGACCTCTCGCGCGGCCTGGATACTCTGGAATGACCCCGGGATGAGCATTCCCCCTATGACGCAGAAAATCCGCACCCGCTTCGCGCCGTCCCCGACCGGCTTCATCCACCTGGGCAACATCCGCTCGGCGCTTTATCCCTGGGCCTTCGCGCGCGCCAGCGGCGGCGACTTCATCCTGCGCATCGAGGACACCGACCTCGAGCGCTCCACGCAGGCCTCGGTGGACGTGATCCTCGAAGGCATGGCCTGGCTGGGTCTCGACCACGACGAGGGCCCGTTCTACCAGATGCAGCGCATGGACCGCTACAAGCAGGTGCTTAGCCGATTGCAGGCCGCCGGCCAGGTCTATCCCTGCTACATGAGCGTGGAAGAGCTCGACGCCTTGCGCGAGCGCCAGATGGCCAACAAGGAAAAGCCGCGCTACGACGGCCGCTGGCGGCCCGAGCCCGGCAAGACCCTGCCGCCGGTGCCCGAGGGCGTGAAGCCGGTGCTGCGTTTTCGCAATCCCAGGGACGGCGTGGTGGCCTGGGACGACAAGGTCAAGGGCCGCATCGAGATCCGCAACGACGAGCTCGACGACCTGGTGATCGCGCGCCCCGACGGCACGCCCACCTATAACTTCTGCGTGGTCGTCGACGACATCGACATGGCCATCACGCACGTGATCCGCGGCGACGACCATGTCAACAACACGCCGCGCCAGATCAACATCTTCCGCGCCCTGGGCCAGGAGCCGCCGGTCTACGCCCACCTGCCCACCGTGCTCAACGAGCAGGGCGAGAAGATGAGCAAGCGCAACGGCGCCAAGCCCGTCACGCAGTACCGCGACGAGGGCTACCTGCCCGACGCCATGGTCAACTACCTGGCGCGCCTGGGCTGGAGCCATGGCGACGACGAGATCTTCTCGCGTGCGCAGTTCCTCGAATGGTTCGACCTCGACCACCTGGGCCGCAGCGCCGCGCAGTTCGACGAGGCCAAGCTGCGCTGGGTCAACGCCCAGCACATGAAGGCCATGGACGACGCGGCGCTGGCCGCGCTGGTGGCCCAGCAGCTGCAAAAGCGCGGCATCGCGGCCGACGAGCGCCTGCCCGCGATCTGCGGCCTGTTCAAGGACCGCTGCGACACCACGGTCGCGCTGGCCGACTGGGCCGCCGCGTTCTACATCGAGCTCACGCCGCACCCGGCCGAGCTGGCCCAGCATGTGAGCGAGGCCATCAGGCCCGCGCTCGCGCTGCTGGCCGACAAGCTCGCGTCCTGCGCCTGGGACAAGGCCGGCATCGCGGCCGCGATCAAGGAAGTGCTGGCAGCCCAGGGCCTGAAGATGCCGCAGCTTGCGATGCCCGTGCGCGTGCTGGTCATGGGCACGCCCAACACGCCTTCGCTCGATGCGGTGCTCGCGCTGTCGAACAGGGAAAAAATTTTGGCCTGCTTGCGAAAGGGCTGAAAAACGTCATATAATTTCTTTCTCGACGCCAACGAGGCAAATTAAAGAAAACGCAAGACGGTTTCTGAGATTTCCGAGGGGGTATAGCTCAGCTGGGAGAGCGCTTGCATGGCATGCAAGAGGTCAGCGGTTCGATCCCGCTTACCTCCACCAACACAGCGTCGGGATGGATCAGTCCAAAGGTTTTGACCCTATCGTCTAGAGGCCTAGGACATCACCCTTTCACGGTGAGTACCGGGGTTCGAATCCCCGTAGGGTCGCCAGAATTCATCTTCGGATGAGCAAGGCACAAGTGATGGCACTTGGCTCGCAAGAGCGAACGTCATGCCGACTAGGAGTGGTAGTTCAGTCGGTTAGAATACCGGCCTGTCACGCCGGGGGTCGCGGGTTCGAGTCCCGTCCACTCCGCCAATGAAATCAACGGGTTACAGCAGTTCTGCTGTAACCCGTTTTTCTTTGTCTGCGCCGTGGGAACACTTATGGGAACACTTGAACTTGGGTGCAGTGTTCGATGCCCACGTTGCTGGTTCCGGGTGCGCTTGAATAGGAACATCCCCTGGGATTGATGAACGGGTTGACGCGAGCCGAAGATTCGGGCGATCCGCCGGCCACTGAGCATCGCGGGCGAGCGATTGACAAGCGACAACGACGAGGATCGGCATCGGTTCGAGCGGCAGGCTGCGAGGCATCGATACTTGGGTCAGTGCAACCCCTTTTGGAGCCCGCTGACCCGATGGAGATTCTCTATTTCCTGCAACAACGACTGCAGCTGATACGTCATTTCTACGAAACCGCGTCTTCGCCTTTCGTGGAAATCAAGCGGCAGATCGAAGCGGGCGAGCCGCCCTTCGAGCCGCCGTACAGCGAAGACGGTGAACCGCCTTTCATGCAGGAATGGTCGCAGGCCGACATCGAACTCGAGGTGCTCGGCCGAACGTGCGTTTCCATGCTGTCCGACTCGCTGAAGCTCTACTTCCGGACTTGGGAGAAGAATCTATGGGTCGAGCCGCCCTGCCAGAAATGCTTCCGGAGCGAATTCGGCAAGGGGTTCCTGTCGGGCTACCTTGCGTGCTTCGGCGAAGCTCTTGAGGTCGCGTGGGAAGACTGTCCAGCCGACCTCAAAGTGCTGGAGCAGGTGATTCTCGCGCGAAACCGCTCTCAGCATCCAGAGTCGCTCACGTCGTTGGATGTCTCCCATGACGAGGCGACTTGGGAAAAGCACCCCAGGCTGTTCTTTGCACGGCCTTCTGAGGCGGACATGACGCCGAATAGCGATGAGACCGGCAGTTTCATGCTGAATCCGTCGATCCATGTCTCCCGCGAAAATCTCTTCTCCGCTATCGAGCAGGTCGAGCTGCTGGCGTCATGGCTGGAGGAGCGCATGTTTGCCTTCAAGTATGGTCGTCCGACAGCGCCTAGTCCCAGCAGTGAGAGCTGAGGGCTCAGCCTGCCGCAGACTTCGCGGTGTGCTGGGATGGAGACCGCACTTGATAAGACTGAATTAACGAGGAGCAGACTGAATGGCCAGACGAAAAAGCGAAGCGGATCTCGAAGCGCGGATGCACGCGGTGATGACTAATGCATTCCCATGGCTGACAAAGGATGCGCTTCAACATCAGACTCGCTTCGCCGTTCGCCTGGGTCATTCCATCGTCGAGATCGATGGCCGAAGTCGTGAGCGCATCGAGGGGCGCGCAGACATGATTGTCTGCACGCGCGACAAGCCCTTGGCGGTCTTCGAGCTGAAGCGCGCCGGACTTCCACTCACTGACGATGACGTGGCCCAGGGTCTGTCTTACGCGCGATTGACGACTCCGATGACGCCGCTGGTGGTCGTGTCGAACGGCACTGACACCCGTATCCACGTGACCCACAGCGGCGAGGCCTGGTCCCCCATTCAACGCACCGAACGCGAGCTCCAGGATCGCCTCCAGAAGGCGGCACTGGCGGCAACCGGCGACGTCCATGACGCTGTCAACACGCTCATGGGCGCTGATCGCCTGCACTGGGTACGGGCGCTGAAGGCAGTCTCCGCGAGCCTGATCGAGAGCCGCACTGGAGACTGGGGCGATTTGTTTTCTCCGTTTGTGCGAGGCTTTGTACTGCGGAGGAGGGCTACCGCGCTGGTGGCCAGGGCCATCCAAGAGGGGCGGCGCGCCATCGTCCTCCATGGACCACCGCTTTCCGGGAAGAGCAACGTGCTTCGAGCACTCGTCGAGGGCACGAGCGCCACCCCGAACGCGGCTGTGCTGATGCTGGAGCCGGACGCGGCGGGCCTGTTCGCCACCATGGCGAACCATTTATCCAGTGAACTGGCCTGGACTGTTTCGAGTGATGAAGCGCGCGAATGGCTGCGTCGCGTCTCGCACACAAAGACAGCAACGCTAGTCCTAGCCTTGGACGGTGTCGATCCCTCGATGTCTCAGGTGCTGGCCGATCTGAACGACCTGGCGAGCGCCCGATTCGGTCCGGCACTGCGTGTCATCGTCACCACCGATGACAGCGCGCTGGATGCCATCGTCAAGAAGTCTACAGGTCGGGAACGAAGCGCCTTCGGCAAGATCGTCGAGGAGATCGCCTTGCACCCGCTGGACGACATCGAGTTCAAGCACGCTCGCGCCAGCCTTTTTGACCATCGCATCGACGTGACCCGTGGCGGTGAGTCGGTTCAGTCGTTGCGCGAGCCCTGGATCCTGAGGGCTCTGGTGCCTGCCGACCTACAGTCCTTGCCCGACGACTCGGCCGGCCGGGTGGTGAGGATTCCGCCGCTGATGGACATCAACGCATTGCATCGCGCAGAGAATGCGTTCCCGCTCGACGGCGATGTCGGCATGTTGCTCAGGGGGGCCGCAGGCGCCATCCTGGACGGCTACTTGGAGTCGCGCAACAGCGTTGCGCTTCTTCAGGGGATCACGACGCTGGCCGTCGAACGACGCCGACTCGAAGACGCTGTCGGAGCGGCCGGCATCGGTGAGCTGCGTCGGCGCGGCTTCATCAAGCCGGGCATCGATTGGGCCGAGCAGCCCGCTTGGTTTGTTCGTGTCCCGACGCTCATGGCGATGCACCTGGCCGTGCTCCTGGCCGAGCGAATGGCCGACTGGAAAGACGCCACATACGCCGCCGACCGGTTGATCGCTGTTGCTTCGAGGCTGCCGTTAGGCGATCTCATTGCAGCTGAGGCCGTGGTGCGTCGCGTTCAACGCGACAGGGGGACTGACCTGCTCGACCTGCTCAGTGCTTTGCTGCAGCGCTCACCCACAGCATCCACCTTGGCCGCTGGCTCAAGGATCGCATTCGCGCTGGCTGGAAAGCTGGTCCATGCCACGGTGACGCATAAGGGCACGCTGTCGGTCCAGTCTGATCGTGGAACGTTCGAATTCGATCTTGCCGAAGAAGACTTGCAGGAATCCATGACAGATCTGGGAGGATGGCTGATCCTTTCACATCTCGCGGCTGTACCGATGGCGATAACCGTTCCGGACGAGGATGAGCCGGCGCGGCTGGACGAGCCGCTGCTGCTCGAACTGGCGCAGGCGAAGGTGGTGCTCTCACGGCCAGATGGCGCTCATGATTTCAAGGAGGTGGCCGTCCACGATGTACCAGGGCATGGCAGTTTCGTCTGTCACAAATCCGGCATCGTGGAGCCGATCACGTGGGCCTTGGTCAGCTACTTCCTCCACACTGGCCCGGGCGCCGCGGAGTGGATCGAATCAGCCATCGGCAAGGAATCACTCCCGTTGCTGGCGCGAATACATATCGCGCTGACTTACGTCGCCGGGATTGCCGATGCCCGCGGTACATGGGCGCGCAGCGTGCTGTCGGATCACGTCGGTCCGGCACTTGCTCGGTTTCCTCTACATCACTGACTCTTGGCAACGCGCCGACCCGCGCGTCCGCGTCTCTTTTGGTCAATTGACGGGGCGACGGTCTACGGCCCAGTTGCCGCGACCCTTCATTCGGCATCACCACCGTAAGGGCCGACACCGGCTCTGTCCCACCACCTGAGGAGGGCGTTGTTCGGTGGCTACGACACGGAAACGAGACTCACCAGTGGACGTTAGATGGAGGCCAAATCGATACCTATATGGATATACTATTGTCAATTGCCAAACGACACAAATGCCGCGATCCAAATGAACCATCATCCCCGAGCAAGCCAAGATGTGCCGGGTGCGCACCGCGAGGCCACGGTGCGGCCGATGGCGAGGCACGCTGGAGTGGTGCGCCCTGTCTCCCTGATGCGAGCAGTGACGGCTCAGCCAAGGTTACGTTGGCGTCCAAGCTCAATGAATTGCTTGACGCAAACGGGTTGAGTCAGAGCGCGGCAGCGCAGCTTCTGGGCATGCCCCAACCGAAGGTGTCGGCGATCCGCAACTACAAGCTCCGCGGGATTTCCCTCGAGCGTTTGATGCAAGCCCTACTTGCGCTGAACCAGCAGGTCGAGATCGTTGTGAAGCCTGGCCGCAAGGCTGGCAGTAGATCGATCCGCGTTGCGATCTGACAAGATGCCGGAAGGACACATGAATTCGATATTGCGAGAGGGGAAGATATGTCACGAGCGGACCTCATAGTCAGTCTCGTCAAGGCCGGGAGCCAGGGTGACCAGCAGTTGCTGCGCACCACGGTGGAAGCGATGGCGGCGGAAGAGCGCGCCAAGCATCACCATCAGCTCGCGAACAAGCTAGAAGAAAACCTGCGGGCCAATGGGCGGACGCGTTCACCCGAGGTGGTTCGCTCCTTTGATGGGGGCCACGGGGGCTTGCTGTATGAGATCGAGCCGCGCCGCGCGTTCGACGCGTTGTTCCTGGACGCCGCATCGCTCGCGGCATGCCGTGAGCTGGTTGAAGAGCAGCATCGCAAGGATATCCTTCGCTCTTATGGCCTCGAACCCAGGAACCGCGTTCTGCTGTCCGGCCCGCCAGGCAATGGCAAGACCTCTCTTGCCGAAGCCATCGCTGCTCAATTGCTGGTTCCACTATTTGTCGTGCGCTACGAGGCTGTCATCGGCAGCTTTCTGGGCGAGACCAGTGGACGCTTGAAGAAGCTGTTCGACTTCGTTCGTACGCATCAATGCGTTCTATTTTTCGACGAATTCGACACGCTCGGCAAGGAGCGTGGTGATGTCCATGAAACCGGTGAGATCAAGCGTGTTGTCAGTTCGCTATTGCTGCAGATCGATGCCCTGCCCAGCCATGTCGTGGTGGTGACCGCGACCAATCATGCCGAACTGCTGGACCGGGCAGTGTGGCGCCGGTTCCAGTTGCGGCTTTCGCTGCCGGCACCGACGCTCGCGCAGAAGGAAGAATGGTTCACGCGCTTTCAGGCCCGTCTGGAAGGACCGCTCGGCTTCTCGCCAAAGACCCTGGCCACCAAGATTCAAGCCTCCAGTTTTTCGGACCTGGAGCAGTTTTGCGAGGATATTCAGCGGCGCTATGTGCTGTCGCTCCCTGATGCGAATCTGAAGCGCATCGTGGCGGAAAGGCTCAAGCAATGGCAGGCTCGATTCACCATTAGCCAATAACAAGCGACAACAAGGGATGATCAACGGATGGCAACAGGAAATTTCCCACTTCTATTTTTTCCCGAACCTACACCCGCTGATCGAAACCTCCTCCCAGGCGGAGGAGGCAAGGTGCATATTCCGGATATTGCACGCCAGCGTTCTCGCATCGCCCCACAGCTCGCCGTGCTGCAACAGGCTTTCGATGCACAGCGCCTGAAGCTGCAGCAGACGGCGCCGATGGAGAACCCAGAACTGATCCTGGTTCTGGAAGTTGCGGGCACGGTGGAGGACTTCGCCAAGGCCGTTGCCAAGATACCTGGACTGGAATGGCTTATTGAATGGGCCGAAGACCAGATTGCACCGGATGATGATTTTTTCATCCAAGGCAAGGAAGAAAAGCCTTTCTCGGGGCGCTTGTTTCTGTTGGGAAGCAACCAGGAGGCGCTCACACAGTTGCTGGCGCTCTGGACCCGTTACCAGAATGACCCCGCCGCTCAGTTCGAGCGTGGACTGAACAAGTTCCGCAACCTGTTTGGACAGTTACGCAACATTCGCCATTGGAGCGTGGCGGACCGTATCGATGTTGACGTTCGCCAGTATTGGCAGGACTGTATCGACGATGGCCTGCAGGTCATCCGGTTCGAGATCGAGGCATGGTATTTCGTCTCGCAGCAGAAGAACGACAAATCCCGCGAGGAAATAGAAACCCTGGTCCAAGGGCTCGGCGGACAGGTTCTGCGCCGTGCGCTCATTGGAGAGATCGGCTACCACGGGTTTCTTGTGGAATTGCCCGCGCAAGCCGTTGCCGGCGTGATGGCGGGTGAGACGCCTGAGTTGGTGTTGTCTGACCGCATCATGTTCTTCCGGCCCAAAGCGCAATCTATCACCGATGGCGTCAACGAGGCCGATGTACTTTCTCAAGCTCCCGCGGCTGGGGCCTCAGACCAACTGCCGGTGGTGGCACTGCTCGACGGGTTGCCCTTGCAGAACCACGCGCAGCTACAAGGACGGCTGTTGGTGGATGACCCAGATGGTTGGGAGGGAAACTACGCGGCCAAGGACCGGGTACACGGCACTGCGATGGCTTCTCTAATCCTGCACGGTGAGTTGGACGGTCCTGCTGAACCTTTGCGACGCCGCCTCTATGTGCGCCCGGTCCTGCGTCCTGATCCCAATGACAACTTCAACGCCCGCCGGCGCGAGCATACGCCGGACGACGTATTGTTGATCGACTTGATCCACCGAGCCGTCAAGCGGATTTGCGAAGGGGAGGGCCAGGAGCCCGCGGCGGCACCGTCGGTGCGTGTCATCAACTTGTCGATTGGCGACGAAGCGCGCTTGTTCGAACGCCAGATGTCGCCATGGGCGCGCCTGCTGGATTGGCTGTCGTTCCGGTATTCTGTACTGTTCATCGTCAGCGTGGGCAACGACATGCGGGCGCTCAGCCTCAATACGCCGAGCCACACCTTGGATGGACTGACTGCCGAGCAGCGATCTGCGCTGGCATTCACGGCGATGACCACCGAACACGTGGAGCGGCGCCTGCTGGCTCCTGCGGAGGCGCTGAATGTGCTGACCGTCGGTGCCTTGCACGCTGACCAGGCAAATCCGCCCGTGGTGC
The DNA here is from genome assembly GCF_005503345.1 of Ramlibacter sp. 2FC. NCBI lineage: Bacteria > Pseudomonadati > Pseudomonadota > Betaproteobacteria > Burkholderiales > Comamonadaceae > Ramlibacter > Ramlibacter sp. 2FC. The sequence goes on along the minus strand of NZ_SCMM01000003.1, from coordinate 101,881 downwards.
CCGGACGGTTCGACCTCTTCGCGGCCGGCGGGCTCAGTCCGCTGTCGCGCGTCGGCCATGGTTTTCGTCGAGCCATCAAACCGGACATCCTGATGCCGGGAGGACGTGTGCTTTATCGCGCCAGGATGCAGCCCGATCCGACTGCCAGCGTGCTGGAGGTCGTCACGGCAGGGGTGGCACCTGGTCATCGCGTGGCGGTGCCGCCGCTACAAGGGGAAACACTGGCCGCGACTGCATATACCCGAGGCACCAGCAACGCCGCTGCTCTTGCCAGTCGTGCGGCCGTGCAAGCCTATGACATGCTTGAATTGTTGCGTGCCGAGGTGGAAGATGCACCGGGAGCCATGTATGACGCAGTGCTGCTCAAAGCGTTGTTGGTTCATGGCGCGCAGTGGGGTGACTGGCCGCAGCGGCTCTTGGCCGAGCACCCGGAAATCGCGACTATCACTCATGGAGTGGCGAGGCATGCAGCCGAGAAGGACCTGGTGACGCGATGGTTGGGGTACGGCCCCGTCGATGTCGAACGAGCCATTACCTGTGCGGCCGAGCGAGCAACGCTGCTCGGTGTGGGAGAGTTGGGTGCAGATGAGGCCTTTGTGTTTTCTGCACCGCTGCCGCCGACATTGGCCGGGAAGATTGCATGGCGCCGTTTGACCGTGACGTTGGCATGGATGGCGCCAATCAATTGTTCCCACCAGGGGTACCGCCGTGCCAAGCTCTGGATGATGCCGCCGCAGGATCAACTTCGGATCAAAAGAGCCAATAGCGTGCATGACAAGGCGGCGCTACGTGGCTCCGTGCAGCATGAGATCCTTGAAGGTACGGATGCAGTGGCATTCGTCGATGGCAACCGGTTCCAGTGTAAGGTGAACTGCGCCGCTGACGCGGGTGAGTTGACGGGCAAAGTTCGATTCGCGGTCTGCGTATCCCTGGAGGTCGCAGTCGGTTCGGGTATTCCTGTGTACCAAGAAATACGCGACAGGATCAAACCGCCGGTCATCATTCAGCCAGTTGCTGGCTGAATTCGGTACGCGTTTCGTCGCCGTCAACAGAATCGCTGGGGCCACCAAAGGCATATGATGTGTGGTGACGATGACAATCGACCATTGCCCGTCAATCGGACAATGACTGCCACAAAGCAGCGAAGTGAATCAGTGCTTCTTGTCTTTTGGCGGGTTCGGGTCGTTCCCGTAGCTGTCACTATCCCGAATTGTTCCGTCACGGCGGTGGATGACAACCTCAACGTGCTCTCGTTTGGCTTGGTCGCGTGCACGTTCAATCGCTTCTTTTTGTGTGTTGACGACTACGCCTGCGCGCCCCGCTCCTTCTTTCTTTGTGGCCCAGCCATCTTCATGGGGAACCGCATGGACATCCTTTTTGGTCATTCTTGAAATTCCTTTTATGAGCTCACGACGTGAAGTTGAGGTGGCTTTCTTGTTCGAGCACTTCCATTGCCACCGCCACCGCTGAGCCCCGTGAGCGCGAGCCCAAACACAAGTTGATCCAGCTCTTCTACGGGAACACACAACTCGCCCGCGATATCACCTCTCGAAATGCTTTCATCCCGCAACGCGGCAAAAACCTTCTGAAGCACTTGCGAGGTTTCCCGTTGCCCTTCATCGGGCTCCCTCTTGCGATAGCCCCGCGATGACAGCTCGATATACAGTGACTGGTAGTGCCAATCGCTGAGTACGCCGATTGAGTGCAGCCGGTATGTCAAGGCTGCCACCGAAACACTCCAGATTTTTTTGAGCTTGATCAGATGGTCGATGGTGGCCATCCGAGGCGCATAGGCGAGCACGCTTGCCCTAGGCATCAGAAATGCAGAGGCAAAGGCGTTGGCTTCACGTTCGGCTTCGCGACCTTGTGGTGATCCATGGCGATGTAAGACCAGGTGCCCAAGTTCATGCGCGGCATCGAACCGGCTGTGCTCTGCAGACTTCTTTGTGTTCAGGAACACAAAGGGCGTGCTCTGACGCCACATAGAAAAAGCATCGACCTCGGCCGCATCTACAGACAGCGAGAAAACCCGGACCCCCTTCGCTTCGAGCAGGTGGATCATGTTTTTGATCGGTAGCTCGCCAAGCGCCCATTGCTGCCGCAATGCATGTGCGGCGGCTTCGGGGTTGCCCTCGCGGCTCAGATCCGGCAGATCTGGGGATGGCAGCTCGAAGCGAGCCTCGATCCATGCGTTGAGCATCAGCGCAATGGCGCCGGCACCCAGCGCCGTATCCCGTTGCCCAGCGGTCATCTTCGACAGCGCCCGAAAACTGGCGATATCGGGTGTAGGTTCGTCCAAATCATCTCCAAAGAAGAATGCTTCGGGGAACTTCAATACCGATGCCAAGCTGGCCATTCGACTGTCATCAGGTCCAAACTCGCCTTTTTCATAGGCTGAAACCGAACGTGGCTCTACGCCAACCGCAGTTGCCAATTTAATCATTGTCAGCCCGCGGCGTTTGCGCGCTAAAGTGAGCCGAGACGGGTTGAAAAGTCGGCTAGCAATCATGCTCGACGCTTGACGTCGACCGAGATGTCCGGCAGCGACGGCTGTGGCGGCGTGATTTCCATGATCTCGGAGTCGGTCGGGATTGCCTTCAAAATAATTCGCTCGCGCCATCCGTCCACACGGCCATCTGAACCCATTGACGTCGGCAACGACAGTTCGCACCGGACTTCGCCACGCGCACGGTGGAGAAGAAGAATCCAGGTCATCCGCTGCTCATCCGTGTTTTCAGGGCGCGCAGGCGACGAGGCCGGCACAGAGTCGAAAACGTAGGGAAGCTCCAACTGCATCTGATTTGAGGTGACAGCCTCAATAGTGCTCGGCCCTTTGGAAGACTTTGTTGTGGGAGCGGCGTCAGGGCGACCCGTTGCATCGTCGCCGGTCGCTACGGCAATTGCCATGGTTCCCGTTGGATTGATGACCAGCGAATAGTTGTTCTCGTCACAGCGCTCCCATTCAGGCAGCAAGTACTCCCGCAGTCCTCGGACCATGGCCGCCCAGGCGCTAAAACCTGGGTAGAGAGGAGGATCGTTCGGCGTGCATGACGCAAAGGCGAGGTATCCACGGCGCACGATCTCTGCCAGCTTGCTTTCTTCGAGTCCGAGTTGAGTCAGTCGACCGTCAATGTCTCCGGCGTCTGCGTAAATCTGCGTCATGTTTAGTTGCCTTTCTGCCCAGTGGGCTTAACTTCCGGTTTTTATACCTTAAATAAGGAGGAAAAACAAGAAGTTTCGACTTGACGAAGGCAAAAATCATGTCAAACGACCGGACCTCATGGCGAGCTTTGTCGATGCTTGTGCGTCCCGGTACGGTGTGCCGGCAGGCTCTGCGGGTTACACCCCGAGTCAGGCTGCACCTGTCTCGGCCATTCGGCTTCGATCCTTCACGCCACCGGCCCGATAGGCCTGCGCGCTGCGCTTGCCATAAAGCAGTGGTGGTGGTGGTTGCGTGTGGGGCTGGCTTGCTGTCCCCTTCACCGTACCACGGCGTTCTCGCTGTCAAGGTCTGCGCGCACCTTGTGCGCTTGCGTCCTGGCGGCCGTCTTCGAACCTGTGACAACTGCGCTGCGCCGTGCTGGTGCCGGTCTCGGGCAATCCCGCCCGATCACCGGAGCTGACCATGTCGCACGATCTGTTTTCTTCTTTCGCTTCCATCGAAACTTCCAACTCTTCTGTCCTTCTCGTTCGTGACGTTGCGGGCGACTACCGGCAGGTTGATGCTGACGAGGTACTGCAGGCTGCGCAGGAGGTCCTGCTGGGCCGGGTGCGCGGCGATGACGTCCTGGCCTCGCCGCAGGCGGTGCGGGACTTCCTGCGGGTCAAGCTGGGGACGCTGGAACACGAGGTGTTCGCGGTGGTGCATCTGGATTCCCAGAACCGCGTCATCGATTACGTCGAGATGTTTCGCGGCACGGTGAGCCAGACATCGGTCTATCCCCGCGAGGTGGTCAGGGAGTCCATGATGCGCAACTCGGCGGCCTTGCTGCTGGTGCACAACCACCCGAGCGGTTCGACCCAGCCGTCGCGGGCCGACGAGATGCTGACGCAGACACTCAAGGCGGCACTGTCGCTGGTGGACGTGCGGGTGCTGGATCACCTGATCGTGGCGGGCAGCGCCATCCTGTCGATGGCCGAACGCGGGCTCATGTGACCCAGGGGGCATCGCCCCCTTTTTGCTTCGCCCTTGGTGTTGGGTCAAGGCTGCGCGCTGCGCTTGCCTCCAGGGGTCGGCCTTCGGCCCACCCCGCCGCGCAGGCTTGGCGCCCCGGGGATACCGCCGAACAGGCTGCGCCTGATCGGCCTGTGCATTTGGTTCATGTCGCGCCGCCGGGCGCTTTGCTTCCCTCCAGCCAGGCATGCCTGCGGCATGCGGGGGCGCTCGCCGCGCGGCGTGGGTTCGTCGCCCCTGGTGACTGACTGGGTCGTTGGCCGGTCACCGTCTTATCCCTCCTTCATCGCTTTCCCGCGACCGTGGCCCGCAGTGCCTGGCCGTCAAGGCGCGCAGGGCCGTGTCCTCGCCTGCGGCTGCGGGCCGCACCAACCCTGCGCTCCTTCCCTTGACGGCCCGTCCCCGCCGGCCCGGTGGTTCGCGGGCGATGAACTCAGGAAAGACGGCGGCAACAGGGGCCAAGCCCAGGTCACTGCGCCGGACCCACCGAAGCCACACCGGGCTCCGAATCTTGGAATCCGGTCGGCTTTGAAAACCACAGGAGCGTGCCTATGCAGACATTGAAACCATGAATTGACGGACGAGTTTTCCCCTTTTTTGTTTTTCCATGCAACGTCCCGCTGGGACAGGAGCTATCACCATGAACACTGCAACCCTTCACGAAACCCAGGCCCTGCATGCAATCGCCGCAGCGGCTGCCGCTACGGCCATCACCACCGCCGTCGTGGTGCCCTACGAACTGCACCTGATTCCGCTGTCCAGGCTGCGGCCATCGAGCCGCAACGTGCGCAAGAGCGGCGGCACGTCGATTTCCGAACTGGCGGCCAGCATCGCCCGTGTTGGTCTACTGCAAAACCTCACCGTGACGGCGTCGCCGGATGGTGCGCATTTCGAGGTGGTGGCGGGCAAGCGGCGGCTGGCGGCGTTGAAGCTGTTGGTGAAGCGGCGCAAGCTGGACAAGCACCATCCCGTGCCCTGCCTGCAAGTACCCGATGCGTCGGCCCGCACCGTGAGCCTGACCGAGAACGTGCAACGTGAAGCCATGCACCCGGCTGACCAGTTCGAGGCCTTCGCCTCACTGGTGGCCGAGGGGCGACCTGTCGAAGACATCGCGGCGGATTTCGGGGTCACGCCTTTGGTGGTGCAGCGGCGTTTGAGGCTCGCCAACGTCTCGCCACGCCTGCTGGCCGACTACCGGGCGGATGAGGTCACGCTCGACCAGTTGATGGCGCTGGCGATCACCGACGACCACGCGGCGCAGGAAACCGCCTTCTACGAGTCGCCGCACTGGCAGCGCAGCCCGCAAGCGCTGCGCGATCACCTGACCCATGAAGAGATCGAGGCGGGCCGTGATGCGCTGGCGCGTTTTGTCGGTGTGGAAGCCTACGAGGCCGCAGGCGGTGGGGTACGGCGCGACCTGTTTTCGGACGAACAGCAAGGGGTTTACCTGACGGATGCCGCGCTGTTGGACACGCTGGCGCGGAACAAACTGACCGCCGTGGCGGAAGCGGTTCAATCCGAGGGCTGGGGTTGGGTGGAGATCGCACCGCGTGCCACGGCATCGGAACTGCATGCGTTCCAACGGGCCCGCCGCACGCGCCGTGACCCGAACAAGACCGAGGCCAAGCGGATTGCCAAGCTGGAGGCGAAGCGGAACGAACTGCAGGACCGGCTCGACGATGAGGACGCCGACCTCTCCGATGATGGCGTGCAGGCGCTGCAAGACGAACTCGACCGGCTCGGCAACGAACTGGAGGCCATCGAGCAGACGCTGATGGTTTACGCGCCCGGTGTCGTGCCAATGGCCGGGGCTGTGGTGTCGGTCGATCACATGGGAGGCGTGGTGGTGCATCGCGGGCTCCTGCGGGAAGAGCAGGCGAGGGCGCTGAGGGTGCAGGAGCGACAGGAAGCGGGGGCAGCGGACGGCAGTGCTGGATCGGACGACGCCGAACCGGCCAAGGCGGGTATCTCGGAGAAGCTGGCGAAGCGGCTGAGTGCGCATCGCACTGCGGCCTTGCAGGCGGAGGTGGCGCGCCATCCCCATGTTGCGCTGGTGGCCGTGGTGCACCGGCTGGCGCTGCGCGTAGTGGTCGATGCCTGCCGCATGGAGGGGTCGCCGGTCAACATCAGCGCGTCACCGCAGGATGGCCTTGATGCCCACGCGCCGGATGTGGCGCAGTCTCCGGCCATGATGGGTCTGCGGGAAGTCCGGCAGGCCTGGGCGGACCGCCTGCCCCAAGACCCGGACGCACTGTTTACCGAACTGCTGACCTTTCCGCAGCCAGAGCTGTTGTCGCTGCTGGCCGTGTGCGTGGCTGTGACCATCGGTGCGGTGACCGCGCGGGAGGGTGATACGCCAGCCGCCTTGCTGGCGCAGGCGGTGGGGCTGGACATGCACGACTGGTGGACGCCCACCGCTGCGGGCTATTTCGAGCACGTCTCCAAGGCCAAGACGCTGGAAGCGGTGCAGGCGTTCGCGCCGGAGCAGGTCAACCGGCTGGCCAAGCTCAAGAAGGCAGAGCTTGCTGGCGAAGCCGAGCGGCTGGTGGCAGGGACAGGCTGGTTGCCGGGGATGTTCCGAGGGGTGGAAGTGCCGGTCACCGACACGCAGGCGGTGGCGACGATTGAGGAGGTGACCGCCGCCGACGTTGCAGATCGCGCAGACGTGCACCTTGTGGCGTGAGCATGAGGCCCCGGCCTTTGGGCCGGGGGCTTGACCCGATCAACGCAGCGCGCGCGGCAGGTGTGCCGCGCGCGTTTTGTCGTCCGACAGCACCCAACGCAACATCGGCGCAATAGCGCCCCGATGTGATGCATTGCCATGAACGTGTTGACCAGGCCCGCTACGCTGGGGAACGCCCCGGCAGGTTGGTCGCGCGGTTCATCCGCGCGAGGATCGAACGCTGTTCCTTTCACCCCGCTTTGACGCGGGGTTCCGGAGCGAGTGCGCGTCGACAACCCTTCTCCCAATCCCAATGAACCACCAAGGCCTCAGTGAAATTTCCTTTGAAGAAACCTACAGCGTGCCTCCAGAGCAGACGGCCCGGGCGCTGTTTTCCAGGCTCCCGCATGGGAGCGACTATGCGCAGAGGCTGATCGAATGCCTGGCGACCGGCTATCTGGTCGCTGTTGTCGAGTCCATTTGCATCCGCGAGATGCAGCGGCACGTGGATGCCGTCTTGGAGGTCGTGGTGGGCCGGACGATCCAGTTGGAGCACAAGGGGCCGATCCCGCCAGGATCGACCCTGAAGCTGAGAGGGTGGGTTGAACGGCTGGGGGAGCGAAGCGCGACCTTCTGCGTTCAGGCATCCGATGACCACGAGGTGGTTTGCGAGAGCTCCGTCACACTGGTGGTGGCGCAGCGTGTGTCGATGGAGTCTCGCATTGCTGCGAAAGTTGGGGCGCTCGTGACGAAATCAGATGGTAATTTTGTTGGCGACGCGCGCGGCAGGTGTGTCGCGCGCTATTTGATTTCCAGCAGCCGGGAACCCGAAACTTCCTGAACACGCCCCGCCCCAGGGGGCGTCAGAGTGGAGCGGCCTTTGCTGCGCCAGGTTGCCCCATCTGGCACCGGCCTCGGTGCAAGCGGGCGGGTCGCCACGAATGGCAGAGGCTCTCCGACAGGCCATCCGCCTTGCCAGAACCCAACACGCCGAGAACCATCAAGCCAGCGCCGATGCGGTGGGGCATTTGTCCTCGTCGCTGTGGAACAGACCTGGGCCGCATCTGGGCATGTGCCGGAACACGTCTTGGCGGTGATACTGCCTGGGCCATGCGTCCTTTGGCGGCAGGATCACACCCACAGCGGCCTTGCATTGGTCGTGAATCCTGGCGCGGGCACGGCTTCGCCTCGGGCCTGTTCGCTGCAACCGTCCGGTACGACAAATTTCCCCGACCTGCGGTCTTCCTCGCGAGGCAAATTTCTCGTACCTCCCGGTCCTCCACTGCGTTGCGGCCTCATCGCTTTGCTCTGCGGTGCAGCGCGCCCGGACCCGCGCCCATCGGATCACTGCCCAAGGCCGCGATGGTCGCGACCGGGTCAACTTTCAAAGGACTTCATCATGGCCAATATCGGCAATTTCACCGCCCAAGGCAACAGCTTCACCGGCACGGTTCGCACCCTGACGCTCAACGTCAAGGTCAAGATCGTTCCCAACGACAAGGAAAGCGGGAACGCCCCGGACTACCGCATCGTCGCTGGCAATTTCGAGATCGGCGCGGCGTGGAAGAAAGTCAGCAAGGCAGAACGGCCCTACCTGTCGGTGACGCTGGATGACCCGTCGTTCCCGGCAACCATCTACGCCCGCCTGGTGGAAGCCGAGGACGGCACGCACAGCCTGATCTGGTCGCGCAGCAAGGGCGACTGAGCGTCGCCCTGACGCCCCGCCTTGCGGCGGGGCGTTTTACGAACTCCAGCAAGTGAGTGGCCCGCAGTATGTTGCGGGCTTTTTACGTGTTACCTGTTTTGCTCATTGACGGGTTTGCGGATGTACGGCTTGACGCGGATGAGTAAATCCGGATTTCCGCATGAACACAAAGCTCCTTTTACGAATGCACGGTTCTGTGGGTTTACGCAGATGCGTGAAGGTGGTTTTGTACTTCTGAGGTTTTGAGTAAAGACGCATCGCAGGTTCCACTGATTTCCGTGCGTCCCCCGGGCGATGCCGGGTCGCGCTGTCGTGCTGCGCATCGAGCCACCGATGGCGTCTCGCCCCTTTGGGCTTCCATCCCTGACGCCTGCGCGCTTCGCTTGCCCTCCAGGGGACCGGCTGCAAGCCCGTCCCCGCCGCGCGGTGCTTGGCACCCCTGCAAGTCCGCCGGACAGGCGATGCCTGATCGGCCAGCGACTGGATGGCCGTGGATGTCAGTTTGTCTTGAAGCGATGCCCAGTCGACGAAGTTCATGGTGGCGCACTCCTGTTGGGCTTGGCCACATCCCGACCGGACAAGCCGCGCAGCTTGGCGCACGCCGCACGCCCGTCAACCCCCAGCCCGCACCGACCGAGTCGGGGGTGTGACGGCCGCGCTTTGCGCGTGCGCTGGGATCGCAGCGCTCCGATCGGGAGCGTCCATTCAAGGAGTTGCGATCATGAACCTTATTTCCGGCGAGCTGCGTGCACAGTTGCTGGCGAACGGCCGACAAACCCTCGCCGACGAGGGTTTTGACCCACAGCCAGTGGTCAAGCTGTTCACACCCGATGCGGGTGCCACCTGGCTGCTGACAGAGATTGACCCTGATGATGAAGACCATGCGTTCGGACTGTGCGATCTGGGGCATGGCTTTCCGGAGCTGGGCTATGTGAGTCTGGCCGAACTGACGACGGTGCGGGGACGCCTCGAGCTTCCAGTTGAGCGGGATCTGCACTTCAAGGCAGACAAGCCGATCAGTGCGTATTCACGGGAAGCCCGGATGGCGGGGCGTATCGTGGCGTAGGCGCCGCAGGCATCAACTGCCGGTTGGCGGTTGATGCCATTCCGCCGGAAGCCTGGCTTCCGTCTCCAGCATCAGCTCGCCAGCACTGCGGCCCAGCGCTCGCGCGATCTTGAACACCAGGGCCAGCGTGGGCATGTGCTCGCCCCGCTCGATTTTGCCCATGTGAGATCGTTCGATGCCCGCCAGATGGGCCAGCGTTTCCTGGGCGATGCCGTCTTCGGTTCTGGTGGCGCGCACCGCAGCCCCGAACGCCAGAGCGGGCGCGGACTCAAAGGTCGTCGCGCCGGTTGGCCGTCCTCGCTGGATTGCACGCTTCTGCATGGGCAGGAGCGTCGCGGCTCAGAACAATTTAAACCACGTTATATTTAACTCTTTTGCCTTGAATGCAAACAACGACTAGAGTTGAAACTGTTCAGGGTGGTTCTACAACAGTAAATTTCTGTTAACGATCCCACGGATGCGCCATGACCCTCCTCACTGAGCTGCAGCGCACACAAATGCTGGCCAACGGCGCAGCCCGTGCGCGTGGCGAAACCATCGATCCTTTTCCCGTCGTCAAGCTCCACACCCTGGACGCCGGTGCCGTCTGGCTGCTGGTGAGCCTGGATGCCGATGGCGACCAGGCCTACGGACTGTGCGATGCGGGCACCGGATTTCCCGAGCTGGGCACGGTGAGTCTGTCCGCCTTAGAGGGCGTGAGGGGGCCGCGCGGCCTGCGCATCGTGGCCGATCCGCATTTCAAGGCCAGGCAAGCGCTGTCGGCCTATGCCGCTGATGCGGCACGGGATGGGGCGATTCACGATTGATGGGTGTTGCCGCCATGGACACCCAAACGGTGTGCTGGTCGCAACCTTTGGTAACAGTCAACTGTCTTGATGGCGACCAGTTGCCCCTACTATCTGCGGCAGGTTTCTGGAACCGCCAAGGGAGCAACAACAATGACGATCCACATCGATGCCGCCGACTGTTCCGCGCCTTGGCGCGCTGCGGCAGCCTACCTCTACACCCTGGACCTGGACGGTCCTGCGCTCGCATGGGAGTACCTGCGCCGCAACCCTGCTTACCGCGCCAGTTGGCTCGGCAAGCGCCACCGGGCCGATGCGGCCCGATGGGGGTTGAAGTATTGCCGATGATCCTGACCTGGATGCCCGCCAAGCGCATCCACTCTGGGCCGTGGGTACCGCCGAATGGCTCCACGCACGAGCCACTGGTCAGCACGATGCCTCGGTAGCCAAGACCTTCAGCACCTGGCAGATTCCTGGCCGCAAGCGCATCGCGCATGCGGGCACGGAGTTGGTCCTCGTGGCGTTGCATGGCCCGCACTGCTTGCGTGTGTCGCTGTCCCCTGAGTTGGAAGATGGTGCGGCCTGTGGTCTGCTGGTGCCGCTCGACCCATCCCCGCGCACGCGCCTGTCTGAGTACCAGGCACAGGCCCGCGTGTTTCGTGGCGAAGTCCCCGGACCCCTGCCTCGGCCAGCGAGCCGCGCAGCGCTGCTGCATTTGCGCGCCCTGCAGGCGCTTGATGCGTCGCAGGCTGGCGCGCGCCACCGCGACATTGCCGGGGTATTGTTTGGGGTGGATGCCGTGCGCACACGCTGGACGGCCGATGGCGAACTTCGCGCGCAAGTTCGCCACCTCCTGACCCGTGCCGAGGGTTTGATGCTTGGCGGTTATCTGGCCTTGGCCGGGGTGCGCCAACAGTACATCGGTGCCCCCGGAGACGAACCCGAGCACTGAATATCTCCCTTCGCAGGTGAACCGGGTTTCCTGAGACTTCCTCCATCTGGCGGCATTTCGCTGCCAGGCGATGACCGTCGATGGAGGCCTTCATGGCAACTGCGAATTCCCTGCCTTTGCATCCCTTACCTGCGGCTGCGCAGCCGTCCGTTGCAACGCCCGGTAATCCCGAGTTTCTGACCAATGACGAGGCCGCAGCCTTTCTGCGGCTCTCGCCGCGCACGCTGGAGAAGCAGCGGGTCCTGGGCGGCGGACCGCGCTTCCGCAAGTTCGGCGCGCGCGTGCTGTATGCGGCGGAGGACCTGCGTGCCTGGGCCAACAGCCGGGCTTATGACATGACCTCCGATCCTGGCTGCCCGCAGCGGGCCTCGGTACGCTGAGTGGGGCTTGATCCGGTGTCAGCGTCACTAACGGGATCGTGGCCATGGTCAAGCCCTTGAGTGAGCGGGAGCAGCTCATGCTGTTCCGCGCGCTGCCGGGCGGCGACATGGCCCCGCGCGATGCGCAGGATCTGATGGCCTATCCGTTCTTCTCGCTGGCCAAGTCGCGCAGGGTGGTACCCATCCGCTTCGAGGCCGGTGGTGTGACCTTGACGGTCGAAGGCGTGCCCGAGCATGGTATTGCCACCATCTGGGATGCCGACGTGCTGATCTGGGCGGCCAGTCACATCGTGCAGGCGCGGGACCAGGGCCTGCGAACCTCGCGTCTGATGGCCGCGACGCCGCACGAGATCCTCACCTTCGTGCAGCGCGGTACCGGCTTCAAGGACTATCTGATGCTCAAGGCGGCGCTGGACCGGCTGCAGTCCACCACGGTGGCCACGTCCATCCGCCAGCCCGCCGGGCGGCGCATGCACCGCTTTTCATGGATCAATGAATGGAAGGAGCTGCCCGGTGCCCGGGGCCGTTCCTACGGCATCGAGCTGATCCTGGCCGACTGGTTCTACGCCGGGGTGATGGAGGATGCGCTGGTCCTGACCCTGGACCCGGCGTATTTCCGGCTCACCGGCGGCATCGAGCGCTGGCTGTACCGCCTGGTGCGCAAGCATGGGGGCAGACAGGTGGAGGGTTGGCGTTTCAACCTGCGCCATTTACACCTCAAGTCGGGCAGCCTGCAGCGCTACGCCGACTTCGCCGTTCAGTTGCGGCGGCTGGTGCACCGGCAGTCGCTGCCGGGCTACTGGCTCTCCCTTGAGCACGTCGGCAGCACGGACTGGCTCCGGTTCCGCTGCTGGTCGCAGCCGACGCAGCCCGACTTATCCACAGCCGCAGGTGATAAGTCAGTGGACAAGCTGTGTCCGGACTCGGGAATCACCCGCACGGCATTCGGGGAATCGCCCGCAAACGACACGGGTAATCACACGTGCGCACCGGCCGCCAGCCCGCACCCAGCAACGGTTTCGGGCCTCCTTAACTTATCTAACTAAAGACATAACCATGGATAAAAGAGGAAACACCGCTGCCCAAAAAACGGGCAGTGCTTCATTCGACACCGATGAAAGCCGTTTACCAGGAGCAGAGAACCGGCAGGGCAAAGTGATCGCGCTGCTTAACCAGAAGGGCGGGGCAGGCAAGACCACGCTGGCCACGCACCTCGCGGGTGAGTTCGTCATGCAGGGGCAGCGCGTGACGCTACTCGATGCCGACCCGCAGGGCTCCGCCTTGGACTGGGCGCAGCGGCGCGCGCAAAGCGGACACGGTCGCCTGTACGGCGTGTTTGGCCTGGCACGGGACTCGTTGCACCAGGAAGCACCGCAGATTGCCTTGCAGGCTGATTTCGTGGTGATTGACGGCCCGCCCCGGGTGGCGGCACTCGCGCGCTCCGCGCTGCTCGCCGCAGACCTGGTGCTGATTCCGGTGCAGCCCAGCGCCTATGATGTCTGGGCCAGCCATGAGATGGTGCAGCTCATCACCGAGGCGCGGGTGTTCCGGCCGCAGCTGCGCGCGGCCTTTGTGGTCAACCGGCGTGTCGTGGGCACGGTGATCGGGCGCGAGGCGCGCGCAGCGCTGGCCGATCAGCCGTTTCCCGCGCTGCAGGTGGAAGTGTCCCAGCGCATCGTGTTTGCCGACAGTGTGGCCGCTGGCCGTCTGGCGTTCGAGGTGGCGCCACATTGCGCAGCCGCGCGCGAGATCGCGGCGCTGGCACAGGTCGTGGGGGAGATGCTGCGATGACCAAGCCACAGCGTCCCAATTTGCAACGACGGGCACCGATTGGCCGCAGGCCCGGTGCCGATCCGGCCTCAGCCTGGGTGCGTCAGGCCGAGGCCGTCGTTGCCGTCACCAGGGCATCGATCTACACGGCACGGCTCACCATCGACGTCACGCCTGCGCTGCGCGGACGCATCAAGGTCGTGGCGTTTCAGCGGGGTGTTACCGCCGTCGAGATGTTGCGGGAACTGCTGGAGCGTGAGTTTCCGGAGGGAACGCCATGATGCAGTCAGGACTTCAAGCGGCTGTGCCGGCGGCGGGGCCTGGACGGATGGCGCCCACACCCACACCCATGCGTGTTTCGCTGGCCTTTGTCGAGCAACGGGTGAATGTGTGGCTGCGCTTTGGGCAACCCGTGCGCGAGACAGCGCTGGACCGTTGGCGGCGCGTCGTGGTGTTCGTACCTGGCGCGGTTTGCTGTCGTGTGAAGTGGATCGCCAACGACTACGGCACTGCGCTCTGGCAGTTGATGGTGCTGCAGGCGCCCATGCCATTCGACGGCGCGCAGCGCATCTCGGGCGTGGTGCCAGGTGCGCGCATTCTGCTGCGCGCTGAGGGCGAACGGCAGGTTAAAGCAGTGCTCGCGGCGATCGATGCCATTGAGCAGTGGGGCATTGATCCGTGTACCGTGGCCGTGACGTATTGGCGCACGGTTGGCAACCGGCTGGCAGCGCGCCAGCCGCTGCCTGAGTACACGCCCGAGCGGCATATGGCGCACGTGGCGCGTGGAGTTCTGCAATGAAGCGCGCCGCCATGATTCTCTGCATGGACATCGGCCTGGCGGCGCTGCTCATGCCGCTGGCCATCCCCAACCGTGTGCAGATCGTCTACAACCCAACCGACAGCATGCCGCGCGGCTGGTACCGCATCGTGCCCGCCGACTCGCTGCAGGTCGGCAGCATCGTGCTGGCCCGGCTTCCGGCACCCGCTGCCGCGCTGGCGGCGCAGCGCGGCTACCTGCCGGCTGGCGTGCCCCTGCTCAAGCGCATTGGTGCCGTGGCGCCGCAACGGGTGTGCGTTGATGGCGAATCGGTGCGCATCGACGACGAGGCGGTGGCCGCTGTGACGCGTGCCGATGGGCAGGGTCGTTCGCTGTCTGCCTGGCAGAAGTGCCGACGACTGGTGCGTGGCGAGGTGTTTCTCTTGAGCAGCACGAACCCGGCGTCGTTTGACAGCCGGTACTTTGGTCCCATTGCCGCAGCCAACGTGATCGGCAGTGCGCAGCCGATTTGGACCTGGAGCTCTCTCCATGAACCGTCCCTTTTCAGGCGGGTTGTGGGAGGGGAACCACCTGCTGGCCAAGTTGCTTGGCCAGTCGCTGCAGGGCGCGCTGTTTGGTTTGCAGCACCTTGACCTCGTAGTTAGCCAGGCCGTGTTCGACGAAGTCCAAGCCCTTAACCATCACCCGCCAGAACAGGACGGCAAGCTTGCGCGCCAAGGCCACGTTGGCCACCGAGGCTCCTCGACGCGCGGCCATGCGTCGGTAGTAGCCCCCCAACGCGATGTCCTTGCTGCGAGCAAGCGAGCGCGCCATCACGCAGAACATGCGGCCAACACGATTTCGCTGGCGTCTGCGCGAGCGCCGACGTTTGCCGCTTTGGTCGCTGCCCGGCGCCAAACCGGCCCAGGACGTGAAGTGCTTCTCCGTCTTCCACTTGCTCAGGTCGGTGCCCACCTCAGCGACCAGGCGCAAGACGCCGTACTCGGTGTGCGCTGGCAGCACTGCCAGATCCTTGCCGCCGCACAGCCGAGTGACCATCTGCCGCAGATGCGGGATCTTCGGCGCGTTCTCGCTGGCGCCCTTGCGCGGGCCGCGAATGGCGACCCGCTCCCCCGTCTCGCCGTCCCCGCCGCTGTCGCTCAGCAGCACAGCGATCCGCTCGTCACACGCCGCGATCTGTCCTTGATAGTGCTCCCAGCTTTGCAGCGCCTGAGCCAGGGCGAACAGGTGCTCGTCTGCCCAGGTGCCGCGCAACGACTCCTTCACGCGCTCGGCCTTCTTGCGCTGGATCTGTATGTCGCACAGGGCAAGCAGCCTGCCAGGATCACGCTCACCAGCCAGGATGGCGCGCACCACGGCCAAGCCGCTGACCCCGGTCAGCGAGCTGATAGCGTCGTGGAGCTTGACGTTCATGCGCTCCAGTGCCTTTTGCATGTGCTGCACGTGGCTGGCCGCCATGGTGATGTGGTCATCCCTCAGTCGCATGTAGTCCTGCAACTGGCGGATGTACGACGGCGGCACGAACCCTGCGCGCAGCAGACCATGGGCGTGCAGCGTCGCTCCCCACTGGCAATCCTTCATGTCGGTCTTGCGTCCGGGCAGGTTGCGCGTCTGCCGCCCGTTGACCATGACGACCTGCAGCCCAGCGCTCTCCAGCACTCCGTACAGCGGCAGCCAGTACACCCCGGTAGCCTCCATCGCCACCGAGCGCACCCCTTGCGCAATCAACCAGTCGCGCAGCGCATGCAGCTGCGAGGTGACCGTGCCGAACACTTCGGGCGGTCCTCCCGCAATGGACACATGCATCTGCTCGCTTCCCACGTCCACGAAGGCCGCCCGTGGATCCAGTATCGGCAATTTAAACATCTGCATCCTCCAGTCCAAACAACTCAGATTGCGCAAGTCAAGCCGAGAGCCTGGCCACGTTCAATGCAAGACAAATCTCTCCAGCGGGAAGCAGTGCTCACCAAAATGTGCAATCGTCCGTGGCCAGAACCACTCTCGCGAACGGGCACCACCCGGGGCGCCAGATCACCGAACGGCCACGCTGCTGCCGGCTATCACCTGCAGCCCCTACGCTACACCACGGTTCATGGTTCGTGTGCAGTTCCGGCCACCCGGAACAGGCCGCTCGCTATGACGGCGTTGTCTCTCGTGCAGATGTTTTGCTGCCAGTGTGCAGCCATCGCTGCACTGGCGCTGCCCATCAGGCAGCGTGGCACACCCTGTGTGCGGCTGGCGCGGTGTCGGAGCCGAGACCGAAGTCGGAGGCTTCAGGGACCGGTGAAGACAGAGGGCAAGATAAAAGGGCCGGCACGCACCCGGCCGCCAAGCCAGTCTGCACGTGGGGTTGGCGCGGCACGGCGGCTTGTGGCCTGTGTGCTGTGGCGGGGTTCAAACACACAAGACATCAGGGTTCGCCGCGTGCCATTTTCGATCTGGGTTGCCGCATTGCGCTGGAGCTTGCGACATGACCTCGCGTGACGACAACCCTTTCAAGGTCAAGCCCGGAACCCCAAAAGGCGGGGATGGTGCGGGGAGCGGGCGACGTGCGCAGCGCTTTGTTTCGCAAGTTCTGAAGCAGGTTTCCAAGGCCGGAGCAAATGCTTCTGGTGCACGCGGCGCCCGTCCCGCGTCGACTTTTGGTCGGGGGCGGGTCGCAGCGGGCAGGACGGGGCACACGCTTGGGGTGACCGCCCGGCGCGTGGTCATCAAGTCCCGTTATGTCGTGCTCAAGAAGGCTGGAGCCAAATCTGTTGCAACCCACCTGCGCTACATCGAGCGCGACGGTGTGACACGCGATGGGCAACGTGGCCAAGCTTACGGACCTGAGGCTGACGCCGCCGACTTGAAGGCTTTCGAGGAGCGGGGCAAGGGTGACCGGCATCAGTTTCGCTTCATTGTCTCGGTGGAGGATGCAGGGGAGTTGGAGGACCTGCGTAGCTACACGCGCGAGTTCATGCAGCGCATGTCGACCGATCTGGAGACCCGGCTGGACTGGGTGGCCGTGGATCACTGGGACACGGACAACCCGCACACGCACATCGTGCTGCGCGGACGCACCGCAGAGGGGCCGGGAAGGGGGTCGGACTTGGTGATTGCGCCGGATTACATGGCACATGGCATGCGCATGCGGGCCAGCGAGCTGGCGACCGAATGGCTGGGGCCGCGCACCGAACTGGAAATACGGCAGGGGTTGCTGCAGGAGGTTGAACAGGAGCGGCTGACGAGCCTTGACCGGGCGCTGCTGCGGCAGGCCACCTTGGATATCATGGACCTGACCCAGCAGCCCAAGGACCGACAGCGCCAGACAGTCCTTCGTGCCCGGCTGCAGCGGCTGGAGGCGATGGAGCTGGTCGAGCGCATCGACGCGAACCACTGGCGACTATCCCCGAGCATGGAGCAGACACTGGCTGGGATGGGCGAGCGTGGCGATATCCTGCGCACGATACATAGGGCAATGAAGGGGCAGCACCGGGAGTTGGTCCTGGAAATGGAGCCGTCAAAGGCTGTCATCGGCCGCATCGCTGCCAAGGGTTTGGCCGATGAACTCAATGACCGGGGCTATCTGGTGGTGGATGGCATCGATGGCCGCGCGCACTATGTGCGTCTGCCGGTCGGCGCCGATCTGGCCGCTTTGCCGCTGGGCGGCATCGTGGAAGTGAAGGCCGCTGGAGGGGAGCGGGCGGTGGATCGAAACATCGCGACAGTCGCTCGAGACGGCATCTACAGGACCGCCGAGCATCTGGGCCAGCTCGAGCAGACCAGTGATCGGGATCCGCTATCCACAGTCGAGGTCCACGTGCGCCGGCTCGAAGCGTTGCGAGGCGCGGGCATCGTGCAGCGCATGGCCGAAGGTCTTTGGCAGGTGCCGCCGGATCTGATGGAGAAGGCCCGGCGGCACGATGCCCACAGAGGCACGGGCCCGACCATCGAGCTGCGCTCGCACCTGCCCATCGACCAGCAGGTGCGCACCGTCGGTGCTACCTGGCTGGACAGACAACTGGTCTTGAGCGATGTCGGTCTGGCAGTGCGAGGCTTTGGTGCCCAGGTGCGCGATGCGATGCGCAGCCGCGGGGACTTCCTGGTCGAGCTGAGTCTGGCACAACACCACGGCCAGCGCATCGTGCTCGAGCGCAACTTGCTGTCGAACTTGCGGGATCGGGAACTCGCGATCATCGGCAAGTCCTTGCAGGACCAGACCGGCCAGACTTACCGCCCGCTCAAGGATGGCGAGCGGGTCAGCGGCATCTACCGTCGCAGCATCCAGCTCGACAGCGGTCGTTTCGCCATGCTCGACGACGGCATGGGCTTTAACCTGGTGCCCTGGCGCCCTGTAATTGAACAGCGCTTGGGCCAACAAGTCTGCGCGGTGATGCGTGGCCAGTCCGTCAGTTGGCTGCTGGGGCGCCAGAGGGGCATGTCCGTTTCCTGATTGCCCTGCGCCGTGGTCCGTGCCGCCTGGTGCTTCGGTTTCCCTGCGCAGATATCCAGGCTGCGGTCGGTATGTTTAGCTAACCGCCCAATGGCCTGCGCGCGTTGGCCCTGACTTTGTCTCGTTTCCGCGTACACCAAATCATGCAGCCGTGAGGCTGCGCTCCCAGGTGACAGGTAGCGGTTGGCCGAGTGCAGTCGCACGATTGCAGAAGCCCTCGAACCAGTCTGACGATGTCCAGGCGCGCTTGGGCGCGAGTGTCATAGCGTACCGGACCTGCCTATGACCTGAGAACCTTGAGCCTGTGCAGTCGACAGGAGAGAGAGATTTCTGTCGCGCATTGACGTGTGGCGTCGAGCTCATGCATAATGGTCAACCATATATAGGTCAACATCTGATTGATTGGCTTGAGGCAACGTTGCAGGTGTCGCGAAGTGGATTCTGCAATGAGGGTGTGAGATGAACCGTTGATCGCCATCCAGATGCTGAACCACTCGTGGCGGCTGGCAAGTCCAGCCGGCGCGCAGCTTTTTCATCGCAGGCAAAACCTCGCGTTCATGGCGTATCGAAGGAGAAAGGCAAGATGATTCGCAATATTTTCAGGTCGCTGCCGCTGTTGGCGGCTTCGCTGCTCGCAGGGAGCTCTCTCGCGCAAGAGGCTTATCCGTCTAGACCGATCACTATGGTTGTTCCCTTCGGCGCGGCAACGGGCGCCGACGTGGTCGCGCGCACAGTGGCAGAGCGGATGGCCAAGAGCATGAAGGCCACCATCGTCGTGGATAATAAAGCGGGAGCGAGTGGGCAGATCGGGGCCGAATACGTCGCACGAGCACAGCCGGATGGCTATACGCTTTTGGTCGGTACCAACTCCACGCAGTCGAGTAATCCTTTCCTGTTTCGGACGCTTCGCTACGATCCGCTGAACGGCTTCGCACCGATCGGCAGGCTCACCATGAATCCGCAGGCCTTTCTGGTTCGAGGCGACTCTCCCTTCAAGACGGCTGACGACCTGCTGAAATTCGGTAGAGCGAACCCCGATAAGCTGAGTTATGGCTACGGCAACACGACCGGCCAGGTTGCCGGTGCCATGCTGGTTTCAATGGGCAAGTTCAAGGCGCTTGCCGTGCCCTACAAAACCACGCCGCAGGTGTTCACCGACCTAATCGGTGGACAGGTCGATTTCACCTTCGTCGATCTTGCCGCATCAAGACCCCTGATTGACTCCGGCAAGATCCGGGCGCTCGCCATCACGACATCGAAGCGTTTCGGTATTTTTCCCAAAACCCCGACCTTGCGCGAAACGCCGGGCCTGGAAGACTTCACACTGTTTGCTTACATCGGCCTGCTGGCGCCGGCGGGTACGCCCAAGCCGGTCGTCACACGCCTGAACGCGGAGCTCCGCGCAGCGCTTGAAACGCCGGAAGTTCGCCAGAAGCTGGAACAAAGCACTGGCTCCATCGTGGAGGCGACCACTGTCGATGAGTTCGCTCGTTTCCTGAGCGAACAAAGCGCATTCTGGAAGCGCCGCATCAGCGAAGCTGGCATTCAGCCTGAGTGAGCGGAGGACATCTTGAAAACGGTGGTGCCGATTCGAAAAGTCGGCACCGCAAGCTCAAAAGCTTGCTAAATCAATCAGCCCCGCAGGCCTTCGCCGACAAGACATCCTCATGTCCCACGAGAAACCTCGATGCGGCAGCACGGTGAGCGTCTCACCTGCGAATCCGGGTTGCACGATGCTTTGCCCCTCAGTCCGCTGCCGACCGCCAACGAACAACTGAAGATTCGTTTCGAAAGAGATCGCATCCAGGCGTGACGGTCTCCTCCCAGTTCAACGCAACCCCGGTGCATCAACCCGAAAGGAAATCGCAATGACTGTATCCAACGACAAGTACCCTGCGCCACGACTTTTTATTAACGGGCAATGGCGCGATGGCGGCGACGGGGTCTGCGCGATCGTGCGCGATCCAGCTACCGGCGAGGTACTGGCAGAGGTTCCACGCGCCAGTCGACAGGATCTCGACGACGCATTGGACGCTTGCGAGGCAGCTTTCGAGCACTGGCGACGCAAGCCTGCCATTGACCGTGCAGCCACGTTGCAGCGAGCCGCGGTCCTTCTTCGCGAACGCGCCGCTGCACTAGGCAGGCTCATGACAATGGAGCAGGGCAAGACTCTCGTTGAGTCCACGTCCGAGTTCCTGCATTCCGCGGAGGCCTTTGACTGGTACGCCGCAGAGGCTCTGCGCGCCAACGGTCGCGTGATTCCAGCGCGCCTGCCTGGCGCGCGACAGCTCGTGATAATGGAGCCGCTCGGACCCGTGGTAGCGCTGACACCCTGGAACTTTCCTGCGGCGCTGCCGGCTCGCAAGATCGCGGGTGCGCTGGCCGCGGGTTGCAGCGTCGTGCTCAAACCGTCAGAAGAAACTCCAGCCTCCGCAATTGCACTGGCCCAGGCGCTCGCTGACGCGGGACTGCCTGCTGGCGTATTGAACATTGTGTTCGGGGAGCCAGCGGAAGTATCGACTCATCTGATTCGCTCGAATGTCACACGTAAAGTGACTTTCACCGGATCAACGCCTGTTGGCCGCGAGATTGCCCGGTTGGCTGCCGAAAGTCCCAAGCCATGCACGCTTGAGCTGGGCGGTCACGCACCCGTGCTCGTATTCAATGATGCGGACATTGACAAAGCGGTCGTGACCTGTGTGCAGGGTAAGACGCGCAACGCCGGTCAGGTCTGTACATCGCCCACGCGCTTCTTCGTACAGGACGGTATTTACGACGCTTTTGTAAGTGCCTTTGCGCAAGCAATGGACAAGGTCGTCGTCGGATCCGGCCTTGATCCCGCCAGTGAGATGGGGGCGCTGGCCAATTCGCGCCGTGTGGATGCAATGGAAGAGCTCGTTTCCGATGCGGTGGCCCATGGTGGTCAGCTGCTGGCGGGTGGCTTTCGCCCCCATCCGCGGGGAAACTTCTGGCGCCCCAGCCTGGTGTCCGAGGTCCCTGACGCTGCCAAGGCGATGGAGGTCGAGCCCTTCGGCCCCTTGGTCTTGGTCCGACGCTTCTCGACACTCGAGGAAGGGCTTGCGCAAGCCAACCGGTTGCCGTATGGGCTGGCAGCCTACGCGTTCACCAGCTCGGCCGCAACCGCGGTGACGGTCTGCGATGAACTACAAGCTGGAGGCATTGGCATCAACAGCTTTGCCGTGTCCCAGATCGAGGCGCCGTTCGGAGGCATCAAGAATAGCGGTTACGGGAATGAAGGCGGCCATGAAGGCTTGGCTGCATTCATGCATCCGAAGTACGTGCATCACGTGTCCTGAAGACCGCAAACGGTCAGGTTCGACGCATCGCTGAAGCCGGTGCGCGCGAGCACATAAAGTCCGCGTATCCCGCTGTCGCTCGACTCCGGTCAGGTTCCGGCGCCCTGTTCCTTCCCCCCTTGTTCTCCGACCCCGATTCGCGCCTCAGGTCATGCGTTTGGCCCTGTGCCTCTGGACGAGGTCATTGGCACATTGCGGTAACCATTGAATCAGCGTGGGTCGGCATAGGGAAAACACTGATATTCATTGGTTAACGCATGAACAAAATGCAATTGTTATTGATTAACCAATAACAATCTCGCGCAATGCGGGGGCGACCCGATTGCCTAGATCAGCATTTTCGCCAGCAAGCGTTACCGCCATCATTCAACACGGCAGTTAGGAGTCAACATGGAGTCGAATCAAATGAAAATGTTTAGACGAGCATTTCTGGTGTCGCTCGCAGCAGCGTCCTTCTCTGGTTCCTACGCCCAGGAGGTCAAGGAAATCAGAATGCTTGAAGCCGGCGGGGATACCGGCGAGGCAGTGCAGGCGGCTTTCGTTGAGCCTTTCCAGAAAAAAACTGGAATCAGGGTCATTCGAGAAAACCCCAACTTGCTGGGAAAGATCAAGGCAATGGTCGCCTCGAAGAATATAACGACGCCGATTGTTCTAGTGCCCAGAGCATGGATGGCGCAAGCGAAAGCAGAGAATCTGCTGGAGCCGCTGGATTGGGACGCTATCAATCCAATGCCGATCAATCCGGATGCGCGCGACAGTCACGGAATTGGCTGGTCCTATTTCTCCACGGTGATTGCTTGGCGAACCGATGTAAAACCGCTCAACCGGCGCGCGTCAAGGTAGTTGTCGCCTCATTCATGCAGCCAACTGCTGAATATCGTTGCAGCCCGAATGCGCCCTGACGATGGAATCGCGCTCGGGGTTGAGCGTCACGGCGCCCACGGGCGACCAGTTGCGTGTCTTGCCTGACCACCTGGCCGGGTTCTGCTCTCGCGCATGGGTGTACAGCGCATGACGTGCCGCCAGAATCGCGTGATCGTCACCGGCATGTCGCTGCGCCGGACTGACGTAGCGAATACCGCTGTGCCGATGCTCGAAGTTGTACCAACGCACGAAATCGGCCGCCCAGGCGCGCGCCGCGGCAAGATTGGCGAAGCCCTTGGCGGGGAACTCCGGGCGGTACTTGGCGGTGCGGAACAGCGACTCGGCGTAGGCGTTGTCGTCGCTCACACGCGGCCTGGAGTACGAGGGCTTCACACCCAGCCAGTTGAGCATTGCCAGCACCGTGGTGGCCTTGAGCGTGGAGCCGTTGTCGCCATGCAGCACCGGCTTGTGGGCCAGCGCGGCGATGCCCTCGGCCAGCGCCGTGCGGCGCACCAGGTGAGCGGCGTGATCGGAGCTATCGCTGCCGTGCACCTCCCAGCCCACGATCTTGCGGCTGTACAGGTCCAGGATCAGGTACAGGTGAAACCAGCGCCCCACCACAGTGGCCGGCAGATAGGTCATGTCCCAGCACCAAACCTCTCGGGGCGCAGTGGCGATGTGCGTGGTGGGCGGGCGCACCCGCTTGGGCGCCTTGGCGCGCCCACGATGGACAGCTTGCCCATGCTCGCGCAGCACGCGCGCAAAGGTGGACTCGCTGGCGATGTACACACCCTCGTCGGCCAGTGTGGGCACGATGCGCGCAGGCGGCACGGCCGCGAAGCGCGGTTCGTTGGCCACGCGCAAGACTTCCGCGCGCTCGGCCGGGCTCAGGGCATGGCCAGGGGTCGGACGCACCGCCTGCGGTCTGCCATCGCCGCATAAGAGGCCTTGTTGGGCTTTCCAGCGTTGCAGGGTGCGCACATCGATGCCGGCAATCTCGCATGCCAGATGCAGGCGCGCGCCTGCGCTGTGCACCGTGTGAATGTCGTGGGCCAGAGTCTGGCGATCCTCGAGGACTGTCATTCGTCCTCGCCTTTGTTGAAGATCGCCGCGACTTTTTTTGACAGCACCAGCAAGGCTGCCGTCTCGGCCAGAGCCCGGTCCTTGCGCAGCAGGTCGCGCTCCAATTCCTTGATGCGCTTCTTGTCTTGCCGGGTGGCTTGCGGGCTGGCCCGAGCCTCCTCGGGTTCGGCCAGCGCGGCAGTGGCGCTGGAGCGCCATTTGTCCAACTCGGCCGGGTATACGCCGTGCTCGCGGCACCATGCGCTCTTGCCCGCCTCAGCCAGCGCCGCCGTGGTGATCACGGCCTCCAGCCGCGCCGCCGCAGTCCAGGCCCGCCCGCGGGCGGGCCTGGACTGCGCATCCTTGTGCCAGCGTTGCAACGTCTCAACCCCAACACCCACCGCATGGGCCACTTCTTGCACTGCCGCGCTTTCAGGCGGCAACAACCGTGCTACCGCACGATCCTTGAATGCTTGTCCGTATCGAGCCACTTCTTTCCTTCATCGCCGCCCCCAGGTTCTTGGTTCTATTGGGGCGACAACTATTGTGACGCGGGGGGCAACTCATGGGCGGATTTCTGGAACGTCAAGGACTTCCCAGGCAAGCGCGCAATGATCGACGATCCCGCCGCGATGCTGCCGTTCGCACTCCTGGCAGATGGCGTCCCGATGGACAAGTTGTTCCCGCTCGATATCGACCGCGCATTCCGGAGCTTGGCGAAGATCAGGCCCCACGTGTCCATCTGGTGGACCGCAGGATCCCAAGCCCCGCAACTATTGCAGGACAAGGAGGTCGTCTACTCCGTCGCTTACTCCGGTCGCGTCCATGGAAAGCCCGGCATAAATTTCACGTACCAGCAAGGACTGCTGGACCTCTCGTACTTCTCGATCGCCAAGGGAACCACTCCTGAACAGAAAGCGGTTGCGATGAAGTTTTTCCGGGAATTCACGGTTCCTGAGAACCAGTTGGTATACATGAGCCGGATCCCGTATTCCGGCTCAAGCCCGAACCTCGACAAGCTCCTCCCTGCGGAGAAGGCTTCGCAATACCCGACCTCCGCCGCCAATAGGAAGGTTCAGTTCATGAACGACATTGCGCGATGGACTGAAATAGCGCCCACAGTGGAAAAGCGCTGGCAGCAATTCAAGCTTGGCCTCTAAGCGAGTCATGAATCTGCGTTCAATGCTTGAACGAGCGGGCAACGGCGTCTACCTGTTGCCCGCGGCGGCTTTCATCCTGCTGGCGTTCAATCTGCCAGTGCTTCAGCTGCTTTCCTTGAGCATCAGGGGAGAGTCGACGCCCTTTTCGGCCTACCTGGAACTCTTCGAGACCAGTGTCTACGTCCGGGTGATCCTCAACACCTTCAAGGTGGCGCTCGGAAGTGCAATCGGCTCTGCTGTCCTTGGATATGTACTTGCTTACTGGATCTTCACCCTGAGGTCGCCAAAAATCCGCATCGCAATTCTCGCGGCAGTGGGGTTGTCATTTTGGATCAGCATCTTGGTCAGAACGTATTCCTGGATCGTGATACTGGGCAACAACGGAATTCTGAACCGACTTTTGCTGGAGTGGGAAGTCATTGAGGCACCGCTTCCGCTTCTTTATAACGAGTTTGGCGTTCTGGTCGGGACCGTGAGTTTGCTCCTGCCGATCGTTGTGTTGACCGTTTATGTCGCCATGGTGGCGGTCGACAAGCGGCTCATGCAAGCTGCCCTGTCGCTGGGTGCCAGCCAGCTAGTGGTTTTCTGGAAGATATTCTTCCCGCTCACCGCCCCTGCGCTTCTCGCATCGTCAATGCTTGTCTTCATTCTGACGCTCGGGTTTCTTGTTACGCCGGCCATACTGGGTGGGAATAGTGTCCCCATGATTGCCACAGTGCTCGACGCAACCATCAATGTGCTGTCGAACTGGAACTTGGCTGCTGCGCTGTCAAGCGTCTTGCTGGTAGTCACCCTGGTTGTCTACAGTGTGTATCGACACCAGGCGGCGCTTGGCGCGAGAGGTGGGAAATGAAGGAAGAAAATTCGCAATCTGCTCTGGACCGGATCTGCCGAGTTCTCGTCCATCTGGGTGGAGCGTCGGTTCTCGTATTCCTGTGCGCACCGATATTGATCGTGGTGCTGATGTCCTTCTCGGACAAGTCCGCGCTCCAGTTTCCGCCGACGGGATTTTCCCTGCGTTGGTACCAATCGTTTGCCTCGAATCCTGTCTGGATAGAGGCTTTCTGGACATCATTCAAGCTGGCGATCGTCTCAAGCGGGATCGCAGTGATGCTCGGCACGTTGGCAGCTTACGGGATGGCCAGATCAAAGGGACGCTGGGTTGGCGCGATGGAATCCAATTTCATGGCGCCGATGATCATTCCTCACATCATCACTGCACTCGCTCTCTACTTCATGTTCGCCACCCTTGGCGTTCTGGGTACCTTTACCGGGCTTGTGATCGGACATTCTGTAGTGGCAATGCCCTTTGTCGTGAGCGTCATCGGCGTTGCTGTCAAGGCAGTCGATCAGCGAATCGAGGATAGCGCCAGAACTCTGGGGGCGAACAGATTCAGGGTGTTCTGGAGCATCACGCTGCCCAACATTCTTCCATCGATTGCGGTTGCGTGGATTTTTGCGTTCATCATCAGTTTCGATGAGGTGGTCGTCACTTATTTCTTGGCGGGAAACCACGTGACGATTCCTAAAAAGATGTTCAACGACCTCGGGCAGCACCTGGATCCGACCATTACGGCTGTCGCTTCATTGCTAATCACGCTGAGCGTTCTGCTCCTAATGATCGTTGCAAAGCTTCATGGGGCTCGGGGAGTCAAATTGAATGTGCAGTAATCGCTGGCGCCACAACGTGAGGTAGTAATGAGCAACATATCAATTAGATCAGTCGAAAAACGATACGGGGAAGTAGTTGCACTGAACAATGTATCGTTGGAAGTTCGACAGGGTGAATTCCTGACCTTGCTAGGTCCCAGCGGATCTGGCAAGACAACGTTACTGTCCATGATCGCGGGGCTCGCGCATCCCGATAGCGGTCAAATTTATCTGGGTGACCGGAACGTCACGGATCTGCCGCCGAACAAAAGAAATATCGGACTGGTCTTCCAGAGCTTCGCACTTTTTCCGCATATGAGCGTCCGGGAAAACGTCGCATTTCCCCTCAAGATCCGCAAGCTCCCGGAAGCGCAAATCACCCCGGCGGTCAACACAGTGCTCGAACGGGTGAAGCTCACTGGCCTGTCGGATAGAAAGATCTCTCAACTCTCAGGCGGTCAGCAGCAACGGGTGGCGCTTGCCCGTGCCCTCGTTTTCGAGCCGTCCATTCTCCTGCTCGACGAGCCGTTGGGAGCGTTGGACAAGAATCTGAGAGAGGATCTTCAGTTTGAACTGAAGCAGCTTCATAGTTCATTGGGAATCACCACGATCATGGTGACCCATGATCAGGAAGAGGCGATGTCGCTTTCGGACCGGATCGCTGTTTTCAACGCCGGAAGGATCGAGCAGATCGGTCGTCCGAGTCACATCTATCGCAACCCGGCAAGTCGCTTTGTGGCGAGGTTTCTCGGAACCGGGAACATTGTCCGTGGCGCAGTCAATGACAGCAACGGCGATCGTTTCGTTGTCAGCGAGTCGGGGTTGAGGCTGAATATCCCGACCGACTTGAATTCAGTCAAAGTTGGTGGCGCAGCCGAAGTGATGCTCCGGCCCGAATCCATTTCCCTGAGAAAGAGTGTGGCGGGTGACGGAATCAAGGGAAAGATACTCGGGCGCGTCTATCTGGGAGCTGCCAATCGTTACCGTGTCCAGTTGCCACACGGCGAAATATTCACGATCCATGCACCTTGTCTGGGCGAGGAGTTTGTTGAGGGGGAGGAAGTCGGCCTGAGCTGGTCACATGAGGATGTGAGGTTGGTCGGCGCGTGAAATTACGGCGAACGGGACATCGATCACGAAGTTTCCAGGGACGCCAGATAAATCAGTTTTTCGCTTGAAGGGCTACGAAATGAAGGCACTTGTACTTGAGGGTATCCAGCAGCTGGCCGTCCGGAATATGCCGGACCCTGAGCCCGCGGCGCTTGGCGTCGTGATCCGCGTGAAGGCCAACGGCGTGTGCCGCAGTGACTGGCACGCCTGGAACGGCGACTTCAAGCGCGAATTCCCCTTGATCATGGGTCATGAGTTCACCGGGGTTATCGAGGAGGTTATGCCCGGCGTAACCCGATTCAAAAAGGGGGATCGCGTGGTGGTGCCGTTCTCCGGCAGTGATGGAACTTGCGTTCATTGTCAGGCGGGCTTGTCACATCTGTGCGACAACCCCCTCTATCCCGGAAAGACCTATTCAGGGGGCTACGCTGAATATGTGGCGGTCCCGTTAGCCGATCGCAATCTTGTGGCATTGCCAGAAGAGATCGACTTCACGGCTGGAGCGGCCCTGGGCTGCCGATTCATGACCTCGTTCCATGGCTTGGTCGATCGTGCCAAGGTTCAGCCAGGCGAATGGGTTGTCGTCTACGGCTGTGGCGGCGTTGGGCTGTCGGCGATCAACATTGCCGCTGCGCTGGGCGCTCGAGTGATTGGCGTGGACATCAATCCGGACAACCTGGCTCTGGCCAGGCAGATGGGCGCTCTCCATGTGGTCAATAGCCTTGAAACTCCGCCGGTTGAGGCGGTTCTGCAAATCAGTGGTGGCGGCGCTCATGTGTCCGTGGACGCGCTGGGCCTGGCGCAGACCTGCGTCGACGGTCTTCTGAGCCTGCGCAAGACCGGCCGCCATCTTCAGATTGGGATCACGACAAAGAAAGACGCGGGGCACATCAGCGTTCCCATCGATGCCATGGTCTACAAGGAACTGACGCTCGTCGGATCGCTGGGCATGGCGGCGCATCGCTTCGAAGCCATGATTCCCATGGTGGTGCAGGGGCGGCTGAATCCCGAAAGGATGGTGAACAGGGAAATCACACTTTCAGAGGTTGAAGGTGTTTTCGAAAACATGACGAAATCCGCTGGCGCCGGGGCGTTCGTGGTCACACAGTTTCAGTGAACCCCGGCCGCTTCGGACCGCGGCATCGTCAATTCAGCGCGCCGTCCAAGACACGCACTGCGGCGGCGTGGCTGCGAAGGTGGCGGCTGTGCGCCGCCAGTGCTCAAGGCTCCGCGGGGCGGCTGCGGGGGACCTGACTGGGGTCGACGCGTCTGACAGGCTGAAAGAGGTGCAGGCCAAACGGCCCACGCATTTCAAGTCCGGATGCAATGGGCCTGAACCGAGGCGGGTGCAGATTGCATCCGCCCCGGGGTTCATTCGGGCTGTATGTTGGCTTCCTTGGCTAGACGGACGTACTTCGGCACCTCGGAGTCGATGAATGTCTTGAGTTCGTGAGGACGTCGATGCCACCGCGAAGCGGCGCTCGGCCTGCGAAACTGCTTGCGTGATCTGCGCCGAATCCATGACGTCGAGCGCAAGGCACAGCGCCGACTCGGGATCGTCGGCCACCAGATCCTGCACCTTTGCGGGTTCACGCGCGGTCACGACCACATCGAAGCCGCGCCTGAGCGCTGCTTGGGCGAAATGACGGCCGAGACCCGTCGCGATCCCGTGATGAACCATGTGGACATGCTTGTTGCTCCTGTGATTTCACGCGCCAGGTCGCGGCGCCGCCCCACCGACCGGAGGCAGGCCTGCGCCTACCACGCGACCGGCAGGGCCTTCACGCCGAATACGGTGGCGTGCTTGAACTGCAGTTCTTCGAAGGGCACCGCCAACCTCAGGGTGGGGAAGCGATCCAGCAATTTGTTGAGGGCGACTTCCATCTCGACCTTGGCAAGCGCCATCCCCAGGCACTGATGCACGCCATACCCGAATGCCAGGTGATTTGCCGGGTTTCGGGTAATGTCGAACCGGTCGGGATCGGGGAACACCGTCTCATCGCGATTGGCCGATTGCAGGACGGTGAACACTCCTTCGCCTGCACGAATCGGCTGGCCTCCAATGACGGTGTCCTTCTTGCAAAGCCGTGCGCCGACCGCGATGCTCTGGTTGACGGTGAGATAGCGAAGCAGTTCATTGACTGCGCTTCCCATCAACTCACGGTTGACGCGCAGCATTTCGAACTGGTCAGGGTGCTGCAGCAGCGTCAGTACGCCGAGCGCCAGCATGTTGGCGGTGGTCTCGAGGCCCGCGGCGAGAATCAGCTCGATCGTGTAGAGCGCCTCCTCCCAGCCGATATGGCCTGGCTTCACGTGATCGCGCAACAGCCGGGACATCACGTCATTGGCGTGAGGGTCCTGGTCCTTGAGCCGGAGTTGCTTGTCGAGATACGCGATCAGGTCCAATTGAGCCTGCTTGGCCGTCGGGCCATCCGTCTCGGGGTTCAGTTTGGTCCAGGACTTTTCCTGGGTGAATGCGAGATCCTCCAGCGGCAGCCCCAGATACTCCGTGATGATGGCGGTGGGCATCGGCGATGCAAAATCCGCGAACAGGTCCGACGGCGGCCCCTTCTGCTCTATCCGGTCCAGCAGTCCATCCACCAGTTCAGCCATTCTGGGCCGCAAGGTATTCGCCGCCTTCAACGTGAAATCGGCCGTGACCATCCTGCGCTTGACCGTATGTTCCGGCGGATTCATCCGCACGAACGTGGGGACCTCGGTCGGAACGGTGCTTCCCCGCCCCTCCGTCGCCGTCGGGTAGCCCGGTTCCGGCTTCTGGCTGAATGTCTCGCTGTCCATCAGGACGGCGCGAACGTTCTCATAGCGGGTGATCAACCAGACGTGCTGACCGTTCCAGAGTCGGGCTTTCACGAGCGGGTAGTGCTCCGTATGCTCCGCGAGGTAATTGGTCGGATGAGGGGGGTTCTCCCGAGGCGTGGGATAGTAGGGGCATTGCTGGGACATGTGCTTCTCCGGTTAGGTTTGCCGTATCGGCCGATTACAGGTTTTCCGCCGCCCACTTGCGGAGTTCAAAACCCGAGGCGACCGCCTCGGCGGGTGAGGGGCCCAGGCGTTTCGCCAACAGCTTGCGTGCGGCCATGAAATCACTGGCACGATTGACGCTTTCAACGGCCACCAGTTGTCCGCGCTTGAATAGAAGCACGGAGAAACTTCGCTCTTCGAGACTTCCGGTCACGACGGATTCATCGTGGCCCGTCGACAGGCCTGAGATTTGCAGCTTCAGGTCGTACTGGTCGGTCCAGAACCACGGAACTGCCGCATAAGCTTCGGGCTTTCCAGTCAGGCGAGCAGCCACGGCGCGCCCCTGGTCAGCGGCGTTTTGAACCGACTCGAGTCGGATGCCACGGCCCGCATGAACGTCAGGAAAAAAGGCGCAGTCGCCGATCGCCGAAATGGCTGGATCGGAAGTCAGCAGGTTGCAATCGACCTTGATGCCGTTGTCGATCTCCAGACCCGCGTCCGCCGCCAGCTCGATATTCGGCACGGCGCCAATGCCGACGACCACGAAAGCCGCGGGCAGCATGGCGCCGTCCATCAACTTGACGCTGGTGACTCGTCCCTCGTCGCCATGGATGCCCGCTAGGCCCTGTCGAAAATGCAGATTCACGCCTGACGCCGAGTGCACGCATGCAAAGAAGTCCGCGGTCTTCGCGGAAACGACGCGAGCCATCGGCCTGTCCGCGACCTCCAGGACATGGACGCAAGCGCCGAGCGCGCGGGCCACAGCGGCAAATTCAAGCCCGATGAATCCGGCCCCCACGACAACCACGTTTTCGATCGATGCAAGACGCGCCTTCAACGCGTCCGCGTCGGACAGGGTTCGCAAACCCAATACACCCTGGAAGTCCGCGCCGGGAAGCGACAGTTCCCGGTGTCGGGCGCCGGTGGCAAGCACCAGGTGGTCATAACCGAGCGTGCCACCCGATCTGAGCCTCACCCGCCGACGGGTTCGGTCGACGGACTCGACGCGGCCTTCAACGAGCTCGATCCGGTTCTCGTCAAAAAACGCCTGAGGCCTGAACGCCAGTTCCTGCGTTGTCGCCTTGCCAAGCAAATAGGCCTTCGACAGCGGAGGCCTCAGGTAGGGAGGGCCCGGCTCGTCCCCGACGAGGGTGATCGAACCGGAAAATCCGCATTGCCGCAGCGACGCAGCGGCCTGAAAGCCCGCTTGTCCTGCGCCGACGATGACGATCGAATTAATCATGTTGGCTCTTCGTTGATTTCAGTGGGATCGAACACTCGCAGACAGGAGATCGAGCTTGCCGCAGAAGAACAGGATGCGTGTGCGGAAGTTGTCGAAGCAGCGGAAGCCCCGGGCATTGGCCTTGATGGTCTGGATGATGGAGTTGAAGCCTTCGGCGGCCGCGTTGGTGATGCGATGTTTGGTGTAGTTGAGCAGTCCATCGCGGTGACGGCGAAGCATCTTGGTGACGGACTTTATGGGCTCGATGCGGCTGCGCATCGCGCGTGTGGCCCAGGCATCGAAGAAGCGCTCGGCCGACTTCGGATAGAGGTAGTCCCAGAAGACGGTGAAGCTCTCCTTGAGCGACCAAGCCCGGCTGGTCTTGAGATTGGCCTGGTACAGGTGGCGAAACGCCACCGCCTCGGCGCAGCGCTTGTCGGGCAATGACCTCAGCCAGTTGTACTTGGTGCCCGTCAGAGGCGACTCTCCCTGGGAGCGTAGTCGCTTGTGCTCGGCTCGGCGCACCTGGTCGACTGCGTCGTTTAGGTACTTGGAAACGTGGAACTTGTCGTGCACGATGTCCGCGTTGGCCAGCATCGTGCGGGCCGCGCTCATGTAGGCCGGCCACAT
Organism: Ramlibacter sp. 2FC; assembly: GCF_005503345.1. Taxonomy (NCBI): domain Bacteria; kingdom Pseudomonadati; phylum Pseudomonadota; class Betaproteobacteria; order Burkholderiales; family Comamonadaceae; genus Ramlibacter; species Ramlibacter sp. 2FC. The sequence continues at coordinate 69,177 of NZ_SCMM01000003.1, read as the reverse complement.
GTCCATGGCGATGGCGCGCACCCCGGCGCGCCGCTCGACGCTCAAGCTGGACAGCACATCCACGGCGTCTTCGAGCTTGCGCCCGGGCGTGACCTCCAGCACCCGCGAGCGATCCACGTCGGTCAGCACGCTGGCGTAGTTGTGGCCGCGTGCAAAGCTCTTCTCGTCCAAACCCAGGTGGCCTATCGGCTGCTGCGTGCGTCTCGCCAGGCCGCGTTCGGCGGCACGGGCGATGACGTCGTTGACCGTATGCCAGTCCAGCTTGATCAGCTCGGCCACGCGGCTGATGTTGGCTGCCGCTTGCAGCAACCGCACGACGAAGGCTTCCATCATCAGCGTAATGCGGCTGTAGCGTTCCGCCCAGGCAACTGCCGCATCCTCCACCCGGCCGCTCTTGTAGTTCAGGCGCGGCACTTCGGCCACGATGCGCGTCTCGAATTGGCACGTGTCCAGATGCCGCCATTCGCGTTTGACCCAGCCATGCACATGCGCCCGGTCGCAGCCGGTCTCAGGATCACCCCATACCGATCCCACTGAAATCAACGAAGAGCCATCATGTTCATGCCCCGGGTACGCTCGATCTATCTCGCGCCTAAGACGAATGGCACTTACTTTGGCTGTTTGGCATCCAGCGACGCGCGTAAGTGCTTGAAGGCAAAGGCAGGTGGCTGACCCAGGATCGATAGGATGGTTGTTTACGAAGCACCCAAACCATCTTTCCGAAGGCCAGCCACCATGGATCGTAATGCCCAAAGCGCTCTGCATCAACGTCGCCGCAGCATTGGGCGCCGGGCGAGATCGACCGAGGCGGTGGAATTCTTCAACGTGCTGACGAGTCCGCAGCTGCTGCAGATGACCGAAGCGCTGCTGCCCGAGCACCGCGAGCGGCTGTATCCGCCGACGGTGACGTTGTCGATGTTCATGCGTCAGGTGCTGGAGGCCGATGGCTCGTGCCAGAAGGCGGTCAACGGCTGGGCAGCGCAGCGCGCGGCCGACGGTCTGAGCGCGTGCAGCGTTCGCACCGGCGGCTATTGCAGGGCGCGCCAGCGCCTGCCCCTGGAGATGGTCAGTGCGCTCACACGCCAAACCGGCAGCATGCTCAGCCAGAAGGCGCGGGCGCAATGGCTCTGGCGCGGCCGCGCGGTCAAGCTGGTGGACGGCACCGGGCTGTCGATGCCCGATACCCCCGAGAACCAAGCCGTGTATCCCCAGCCCAGCACCCAGGCGCCCAAGGTCGGCTTCCCGCTGACGCGACTGGTCATGGTGATTTGCCTGGCCACCGGCGCGGCGCTGGATGCCGCGATCGGGCCACACAGCGGCAAAGGCAGTGGCGAACTTGGATTGGTGCGCGGCCTGGTCGAAGGCGTTCGCCCAGGCGATGTGATGCTCGCCGACGCCCTGTACTGCAACTATTTCCTGATCGCCTCGCTGATGGCGGCAGGCGTGGACGTGCTGTTCGAGAAAAACGGATCGCGAATCACCGACCTTCGACGCGGCCAGTCGCAGGGCACGCGAGACCACATCGTGCGCCGGCCCAAGCCGGCCCGTCCGCAGTGGATGACGCCCGAGCAGCACGCGCGCGCCTCCGATGAGATCACGCTTCGGGAAGTCAAAGTCGCCCACAAAGTGCTGGTCACTACGATGGCCGATCACCGCCAGGTCAGCAAGGCCGATCTCTCGGCGCTGTACGCGCGACGATGGAACGTCGAGCTGGACCTGCGCAACCTCTAGACCACGAAGGGCATGGACGTACTGAGCTGCCAGACGCCTCCGATGAATGAGAAACAGCTGTGGGTCCATGCGCTGGCCTATAACGTGGTCCGACTGCTCATGGCGCAGGCCGCTTCCAATGCTGGCGTGGACCCGCGCGGGTCTGAGCTTCGAGCACACCGTGCAACTGTGGACGGAGTGGGTGGCGCGAGGGCTGTCGGCGGCGGAGGACAACCAGCGCCTGTCCATGCTGATCGCCCAATGCAAGGTCGGCTATCGGCCCGGGCGCATCGAGTTCAGAAGCACGGCAATGCGTTGAAGCCAAAGTAAGTGCCATTCGGCCTAAAACGATTTGGTTTGTGACTGGCCTGCCGATTCGGACGGGTGATCCTCCTCGAGATGGATCACAAAGGCAGGACATAGGTGGGCGGCTCTGCGGACCCCCCCCTCTTCCGAGGGATCAGGAATCTGCTTGAGCAGAATGACCGAGCCGTCCGCATCGCTTTGATCGAACACGGTGGGTGCCTCGGCGACACAGTGACCAGCTGCCACGCAGCGTGGAACATCTACTCTGACCTTCATTGCATCCTCCTCGAATCTGCCGCGGCGATGCCCGAAGGCGTGCCGCTGTCAGCCAACGGGGCGATCACCCCAGTTTTCAAGGTTTGAGCACTGACACCGCCATGAAGGCTCACGGACAGCCCAACACAGGCGGCGAGCGTGGAGGCGGGTATTCCAAGTTTTCTGATCTTGCCAATTGGGCTCATGAGGTGATCTCCGTTGATGATGAGGGACAGGACAATGATGCGGTTGCGCCCAAGAGGCGCAGCGCGTTGGCGGAAATGGTCAACCAAACGCGCTTAACCGCATTGGTTTTAATGTAATTCGCGGACCGGAAAGACGGGATCAGGGTTAACCATTAGCGGACTGCAGTGAATGCCTGCTCGTAGAAAGTTCAGTTCCAGTCAAACCCAGAACGCTTCGCCAAGCTCGAAGCTCATTGAAAAGAAGGCTCGGACGGATGGCTACAAGCTGGCATCGGTGGGGTGCTGGGATGACGTGCCAGCCGAGAGCTTCTGGGACCAGCCTAAGGAAAGCCAGTCTTTAAGGCGGGAGATTAGCCACCCGACGCGAGGCCAAGGATGCGGTCCTGACCTTGATGGCCTCCTAAAAATGGCTTCATCCGACGCTGGGTTGCCTCAGGGACTAACGGGGTACGAACAACGCTGGTACGAGGCACAGCGCAAAAAGGCGGCGTAATCGATGGGCTAAGAACTACCCCATTGAGAGGCAAGGTCAGCGTCAGCGCGCTCGTAAGACCAAGGGTTAACACTAACGCCTAGTCGGTCTAGATCTTACTAGAATCCATTCAGCGTCTAATGATTAACCATTTAGTGGAGAATTTATGGACCATTTTGGCGGCGTCGCAAAATTGGGTCGAGCAGCCTTGAGGTTGGCTGGTGGCGTCGGACTGTTCGGGTGAGTCTTCTTGGCGCTGTGAACGCGCAAACCTTGAAGATTGGCCTGATCACCGACCGGACCATCGTGTCCACCCATTGTGGGTTACATCAAGAACGGCAACCTGGTCGTTGTGGGCAAGCTGAAATCGCCCAAGGCGGGGCGCTCGGGGCGGGGCATCGATCGCCCCTGCATCTGAGCGCGTCATCGACCGAACTTCACAGACTAACCGAGGAATTTGTGTTGACTCAGGCAATAGAGAAGGATGGCACATCGTGGCTCGGCCTTGCCGGACGGGTTTGTGTGGTCACCGGCGCCGGCAGCGGCATCGGAGCCGAAACAGCGCGCCAGTTGGCGGTTGCCGGGGCTCGCGTGGCGGTCATCGACCGAAACGGCGACGCCGCGGCCTTAGTGGCTGCTGAAATCAACCGCGCCGGTGGCCGTGCGATCGCCATTGAGGCCGACGTGTCGCAGTCGCAAGCGATCGTTGCCGCAGCCGAGCAGGTTCAAAAGGACCTCGGCGCGTGCGAGGTACTCATCAACAACGCCGCGTTGGTCGGATACGCCGGACCGCTGTTGACGGTGGACACGGTCCAATGGAACCAGGGCCTCGCGGTGAACCTGACAGGGGCACTGGTTTGTGCGCAGGTGTTCACCGCGCAAATGATCGCCGCGGGCAATGGCGGAACCATCGTGAACGTCGCCTCGATCTGCGGTCATTTGCCGCTGCCGCACGGCGGGGCCTACAGCGTGAGCAAGTCCGGACTGATGATGCTCACGCGCATGCTGGCTCTGGAGCTGGCCGAGCACCGAATCCGTTGCAATTCCGTATCGCCCGGCTATGTGCGCACGCCAGCGACTGCCGCCGCCTACAGCGAAGCGGTCATCGCCGAGGGACGCCGACGGATGATACCGTCCGGCCGCATTGGCGAGCCGGAGGACCTGGCGAACGTGATCATGTTCGCGGCAAGCGATCGCGCGGCCTATCTCAACGGCGAGGACATCCTCGTCGATGGGGGTGTCCACCACGCGCTCTTGGCCATCATTCCAAAACAGGCATCTCCGATGCCGTCCACTGGACGCTGAGGACATCCAATCATGTTTGAACAAGTTCTCGTCAACGGACTTCTCGCCGGCTTGATCTACGTGATCATGGCGCTGGGGTTCACGCTGATCTTCGGCATCATGCGCATCGTGAATTTCGCCCACGGCGAGTTCTACATGGTGGGCGCCGTTCTCGTCCTAGTGCTGTTCGGCCAGCTGGGCTGGCCATTCTTTGCAGCGGTGGTAGCGGGCGGCGTGATCAGCGGCCTGCTCGGTGTGATTCTCGAACGGCTGCTGTTTCGCCGCCTGATCGGCGATGAAATGGCGGGCATGATCATGTCGCTTTCGGTCGGGATCATCCTGCAATCCCTTGCGCTGATCGTGTTCGGTCCCGCCGAAGAGTCGGTAAAGCGCCCGTTCTCGGGCACTTGGAGCCTCGGCAGCGCTGTCGTGCCCTGGGACCGGACGATCGTGGCGCTATGCGCGATGGCCATCATCCTGCTGTTCTACCTGTTCCTGAAGCACTCTCGCTTCGGGCTGGCGATGCAAGCCGTCGCGCAGGACTCCGAAACATCCAGCCTGATGGGTGTCGAGTCGGGGTCGATGTATGCGTCGGCGTTCGGCTTTGCCTGCCTGCTGGCGGGGCTGGCGGGAGCGCTCATGGCCCCGATCTACACCGTCGGTCCCCACATGGGTGAGCTGCCGATGCTCAAGGCCTTCGTCGTGGTGATCCTCGGGGGGCTGGGCAGCTTGCCGGGCGCCGTGGCGGGGGGGCTTCTCCTGGGCTTGGTCGAATCGGGCCTGTCCACGCACTTCGATTCCACCATCGCGCTGGTTTCATCCTTCGCGGTCGTGCTGTTGGTCGTCATAACTCGCCCGACGGGCCTGATGGGAAGGAGTTTGCGATGAACAAGAAAGTCATTCTCGTCGCCTGTGCGCTGCTGGCATTCGTGCCTTGGGCATTCGGCAACAACTACATCCTCCATATCGCTACCATGGTGGTGATCATGGCGCCGATGGCGCTGAGCCTGAACATCATGATGAAGCTCGGGCAGTTGTCGATTGCGCAACCCGCCTTCATGGGCATTGGCGCCTATGGCAGCGCGCTGCTCACGATGCGACTTGACTTTCCGCCGGCGCTCTCCATGCTGTCGGCCGCGGCCATCGCCGCCGCGATGGCCGCGGCCGTGGGGCCGGTCTTCCTGCGCATCAAGGGTTTGTATTTCGTGCTGTTGACCTATGCCTTCGCGCAGATCGTCAACCTGATCTTCCAGGATTGGACCTCGCTGTTCGGCGGCAACAACGGGCTGCACGGCATCCCCAAGTTCTCCATCTTCGGAGTGCGCCTGGACGACGTGCACCAGTACTATGTTCTCGGGCTCCTGTTCACGGTCGCGACCTACGTGACCATGCGGGCCATCGAACGTTCCGATATCGGCGCCATCTTCGAGTCGCTCAATGAGAACGAGATGCTCAGTCGCGCGATCGGCTCCAATGCCCTCGCATGGCGCATCGCCGCGTTCACGCTCAGCGCCTTCGTCGCAGGCATCAGCGGCGGCATCTATGCTTTCTACCTGGGCTCCCTGTCGCCGGACCCGTTCGGTTTCCGCGCCTCGGTCGACCTGATTGTGATCAATGCGGTGGGGGGCGTTAGTTCGGTGCTCGGTCCGGTGCTGGGGGCGATCCTCATCGTGCCGCTGCCCGAGGTGCTGCGCGACGCGCGCCAATACCAGCTCCTGGTCTATGGCATTTTCCTGCTGGTATTCGTCCTGTTCTTCAAGCAGGGACTGGTTTCTCTCATTCGACGCTCCGGGAAGGGTCACTGATGGCACACATGCTCGAGGTGCAGAGCCTGAGCCGCCGCTTCGGCGGCCTCACGGCGGTCTCCGAAGTTTCCTTCTCGGTCGACAAGGGGGAGATCTTCGGAATCATCGGTCCCAATGGCGCCGGAAAGTCAACGCTCTTCAACGTGATCGCCGGCCATTACCGGCCGAGTGCCGGCACGGTGGCTTTCGAAGGCAAGGACATATCGGGGCGCACCAGCGATGAAATCGCTCGTCGCGGGATCGCGCGCACGTTCCAGGCGGTCAATGTCTTCACGCAGCATACGGCGGAGGAGAACCTGCGTCGCGCCGACGTCGCGCACCGCAGTCACAACCCGTTCGCCTACATCTCCGAGCGCAACCGGTCGGGTTCGGCGAACTTGAACGAAGTCGCGCGCTTCATCGGAGTGGCCGATGTCCTGGGCGGCGCGGCCGGCAGCCTCGCCTACGGATTGCAGAAGATTCTCGGTATCGGCATGGCGATCATGGCTTCACCGAAGCTGATCCTCATGGACGAGCCGGCGGCGGGCCTGAACCCGTCGGAGAAGAAGACGGCGGCCAAGCTCATCCGCCGGCTGCGCGACGAGCGTGGCATCACCATCCTTCTGGTCGAACACGACATGCCGCTGGTCATGGGCGTCTGCGACCGCATTCTGGTCATCAACCAGGGTAAGCCGATCACCACAGGAGCGCCGACCGCAGTGAAGGCCAATCCTGCCGTGATCGAGGCCTATCTCGGTGAGGAGTACGAATTTGCTTGAGACCACCCACCTCAGCGTCGATTACGGCGGCGTTCGCGCACTACGCGACGTGTCGGTCCAGATTCAGGACAAGCGTATCGTGGCCATCATCGGGGCCAACGGCGCCGGAAAATCCACGCTGCTCAAGACGATCGCCGGCCTGGTTCGGCCCGGCAGCGGCACCGTCCGCCTGGACGGGCAGGACATCTCCGCCCTCAAGCCGCACGAACGACTTGATCGCGGCATCGTGCTTTGTCCCGAGGGGCGGCGGCTGTTCCCCGATCTGACCGTCCAGGAAAACATTCGCATGGGGGCGTACCGGATGCGCGACAAGCACCAGTTCCGCGAGCGACTCGAGCAGCTGCACGCCATTTTCCCGCGTGTGGCCGAACGCAGCGGGCAGGTGGCCTCGAGCCTGTCCGGCGGCGAGCAGCAGATGGTGGCCATTGCCCGGGCGTTGGTCAGCAGGCCGCGCATTCTCATGCTCGACGAGCCGACACTCGGCCTGGCGCCCAAGATGATTCACGAAGTCGCCAAGCTGGTGCAGGCAATCAACGCCGATGGCGTCACAGTCATCATCGTCGAGCAGAACGCACGGCTCGCGCTCAAGATCTCGGACCGGGCTTACGTGCTCGAGACCGGCTCAGTCGCCCTGCAGGGCGCAAGCGCGGATCTGCTCAATAGCGACAGCGTCCGCAATGCCTACCTCGGTGGCAATGCGCAGGCGGAAACCGTTGGGGCCGAGTGATGGGCGCGGCGAAAGTCGCCGGTGCAGCGGGAAGGCACGCCCCGTCCCTGGAAATACGTCGCGATCTACGAATACGAAGCCGAGGGGTTGCAGCAGCTCTTCGACGCCCTGGACGCCAGGGCGGGAACGCCTCGATTACCGAGTTGGTCCATCGCAAGGCGTGAGATTGTGGAAGGCCCAGGCGTTGGCTGCGTGGAGCCCTTGAACATTTACATCGGAGGATAGTAAGACCATGGGAAGACTTGACGGGAAGGTTGCCATCATCACCGGCGCCGCGCGCGGCATTGGTGCCGCTGCGGCGCGGCAGTTCGCACATGAAGGCGCGCGGCTCATGCTGGTCGACATGCGGGAGGGACCGCTGCGGGACTTGGCTACGCAACTGGGGGAGGGCGTGTCGTACCGTGCGGCGGACGTCACCGACGAAGCCGCCATACGAAGCATGGTCGAGGAGACAGTGCGACTGCATGGAAAGGTCGATGTCGCGCTCTTGAATGCCGGCATTCCGGGTGAAAACCATCGGCTCGTCGATTGCCCGATCGAGTTGTTCGACAAGGTCATGGCGATCAACGTTCGTGCGGTGTGGCTCGGTTTGAAGTACCTGATGAAGGCGATGGAGGCCGCGGGCGGCTCCATCGTGATCACCGCATCGACGTCCGGCGTCCGGGCAATCCCGAACCTGTCGCCCTACGTGACGTCCAAGCACGCGGTAATCGGTCTCATGCGCGCCGCTGCTCTGGAGGGCGCGTCGAAGGGGATACGGGTCAACACCGTGAATCCGGCCACCATCGACACACCGATGGTCCAGGAACTCGAAGCGGCCCAGGCAGGCAAGGGCGCCAGCCGGGATGCGATCTATCGCACGATCCCGCTGGGGCGCTATGGCGAAGCCGACGAGGTGGCCAGCATGATGCTCTTTCTGGCCAGCGACGAATCGAAGTTCTGCACGGGCGCTGTCTACATGGTCGATGGTGGAGCGACCGCCGGCCGGCCGATCTAGTGCGCCCGGTCGTGCGCCAGGCAAGAGCGCAGGCCCTCCCAGGAATGTCATGACCCACGCATCACACCGCCCCATTGCGGGCATCCTGTTGATGGTCGCGGCCGCGGCCACCCTTGCGGCGCTGGACACGACCACGCGCTACCTTGGCGCGTTCATCGTCGTCACGCTGATGTTGTGGCTTCGCTTCGCAATGCATGCGGCGGTGATGGCCACGTGGATCGGCGTCTCGGCGGACAAAACCTTCCGAACGGCAAATCCGCGCTTCCAGCTGCTGCGCGGAACGTTGTTGTTCAGCGGATCGGCCATGGCCTTCCACGGTTTGCGTTACCTGCCGGTGGCGGAGTGGACCGCCATCGTGATGACCTCGCCGCTGCTGATCACCTTGCTGGCCCGGGTCTGGCTCAAGGAAAAGGTTTCGCCGCTTCGGTGGCTGCTCGTGGCCGGAGGGCTCGCTGGCACGCTGGCCATCATCCGTCCGGGCAGCGGCCTGTTTGGCTGGGCGGTGCTGCTGCCGCTCGCCACGGCCTTCACGAACGCGTTCTTCCAGGTGCTGACGAGCCGCCTCTCGCCTCACGAGAATCCTTACACGACCAACTTCTACAGCGGCATTATCGGCACCGTACTGGCCGTGCCGTTCCTGGTCGCCAGTTCACAGCACATCGGCGCCACGCTGTCAGCGGCGTCGCCGCTGCATCTGGCGCTGCTCTTGAGCATTGGCCTGCTGGGCACCGGGGCGCATCTGTTGCTCATCATGGCGTTGGGCAAGGCGCCGACGGCGACGCTGATGCCGTTTGCGTACGCGCAGATCGCGGTAGCCACCTTTCTCGGGTGGATGGCACTCGGCGCGGCCCCCGACGCCTGGAGCTGGTTTGGCATCGTCGTGATTGCGCTGTGCGGCGCCAGCAGCGCGTGGCTCAATGTCCGCGACTCGGCGCGGCAGTGGCGTCCCATGCCTCAGGTGGCGCCGGATCCGGTAGTCGATTGAAGCGGACATTTTCAGGAAGGGCGGCACATCATGGCAAGCAAGGTCTGGTTCATCACGGGATCGTCCAAGGGCTTCGGCCGCGTATGGGCACAGGCTGCCCTGGAGCGTGGCGATCGGGTCGCCGCGACGGCTCGTGATCCCGCAACGCTCGACGCGCTGAAGAAGAAATATGGCGACAGGATCGCCGCCCTCAGGCTCGATGTGACGAACAAGCGTGATGTCGGCGCCGCGATCGACGAGGCGCACCAGCGCTTCGGGCGCCTCGATGTCGTCATCAACAACGCGGGCTATGGCCAATTCGGAGCCGTCGAGGAGGTCAGTGAGGCCGAGGCGCGGGATCAGATCGAGACCAACTTCTTCGGTGCCCTGTGGGTCACGCGGGCCGCCCTTCCGATCATGCGCCGGCAGGGGGCCGGTCACATCATCCAGATTTCGTCCATCGGCGGCATCACCGCGTTCGCGAATATCGGCCTATATCACGCTTCCAAATGGGCGCTCGAAGGCCTCAGTCAGTCCCTTTCGATCGAAGTGGCGGACATGGGCATCCATGTCACGCTGGTCGAGCCGGCCGGATTTTCCACTGACTGGAACGGGCCGTCGGCCAGGCATGCGAAACCCATCGAGGCGTATGAAAGTGCGCGCGTGCAGATGGCGAGCCGGCGCGGGCTTACCGTGCAAGGCCTTCCAGAGGCAACGGGCCCGGCCATGCTTGCATTGGTCGATGCGCAAAAGCCGCCACTGCGGGTGTTCCTTGGCGACAGGGGCCTGCCACTGATTCGGCAAGAATACGCCAGGCGGCTGTCCGAATGGGAAGCGTGGGACCACCTGGCGGATATGTCGCAGGGCCCCGTGAAGAATCGGAAAGCCTGAACCTGGCGGCCGGGCCTACTGGCCCGACTTCATTCGCTGCTTCGGGGCTGCCACCGGCGACAGGACTGCCTCGCTCGACGCGGCACATGCACAACGACGCCACAACGGGATGGCTCGTGCAACGATGCCCCTGTTTTTTGCATACATGGTTAATGGTTAATTAATGAGGGAAAGCCCCAATGACAATGGGCGTTTCAGAGGCTAGGATTCCATGCGAAGGTATGAATGGTTATCCATTTATCATAACCCCGCCGGCTGCACGCAAGCCGGCAGTTGGCGCAAAGCGCAGATCAAGGAGCAGACCGATGTCACTGGATTTCCCGTATTACCCTGCGGCGCGAGATTCCTACAACCCTCCGAAAGCCTACGCCGGCTATCGGAGGGACGCTCCTGTAAAGAAGGTGCGCCTGTGGAACGGCCAGCATGTTTGGCTTGTCACGCGCCATGCTGACATCATCAAGGTATTGAGCGATCACGAGACGTTCAGCCAGAAGCCGGCGCCCGGGTATCCGACGGTATCCGCGGGCAGGGGAAGCCAGGTCACGCAGGAACCTGCGACGTTCTTGCGGATGGACCCACCAGACCACACGGTCAGGCGGCGGATGATCACCGCAGACTTCTCGGTCAAGCGCGTGAATGCGTTGCGGCCGCGTATTACCGAGATCGCGAATTCATTGCTGGACAGGATGCTCGCAAAGGTGTCTCCTGCGGATCTCCTGGCGGACTTTGCGGTGGGGCTGCCGACGACGGTGATCACCGACTACTTGGGCTTGCCTCAGGAAGACCACGCCTTCATTCACGAGAAGACCGAGACGAAGTTTGACATGCGGCTCGATGGCGCGACTAACAGGCAGGCGCAGGTGGATTTGCATGCATACCTCCATGAACAGTTCCGCAGGAGACAGGCGCAGCCAGACCAGGACGACTTGATGGGAAAGTATCTCCGTGAGTTCATCCGGACAGGTCTGCTGAGTACGGACGAGGTCGTGGGCATCGTCGAGCTCATGGTGACGGCGGGGCACGAAACAACGGTGAACATGATCGCTCTGGGAGCCCTGCTGCTTATGCGGAACCCGGACCAGATGGAGATCTTGCGAAATGATCGCAGCCTCATGGCGAGCGCCGTGAACGAGATGCTTCGCCATCTTGCGGTGAACGACAAGGCCACCGGACGGCTGTGCGTGAAGGACACTGAGATCGCAGGTCAGAAAATCAGGGCCGGGGAAGGGGTTTTCGCGTCGCTGACTTCCGGAAGTCGAGATGAATCGGTGTTCGAGGACGCAGACAAGTTCGACGTCACGCGCAACCGGCCGGATCACCTCGCGTTCGGAGCTGGCGCACACCAGTGCCTGGGTGCGACCCTGGCAAAGGCTGAAATGGATATCGCATTCAACCTGTTGCTCGACCGCCTTCCAGCCTTGCAGCTCGCGGTTCCCTTCGAGCAGTTGCAATACAAGCATGACGCGGTTGTTTTTGGCCTGAAGGCGCTTCCGGTGCGCTGGTGAGTCAGCGCATACCCGTTGGCAATTCGCTTCGAGCCGTCGATTCCCCGCCTTTTTTTTTCAATGGAGACACACTGATGAATCACTTCCCATCATTCAGCCGCATCCGCCACACGGCCGGGATGCTCGCCATCGGCGCCGCGCTGTTCGCCGGCGCCATGACTGGTGTGAGCGCGCAGACCCTGAAGATTGGTGTCATTGCGCCCCTCACCGGACCCGGCGCGCCCTGGGGCTTGAGCATGCAGCACGGCGCAAGTATTCTCGCGTCCCAGATCAACGCCAAGGGTGGCCTTGAGGTGAGCGGCAAGAAGCATCGGATCGAAATCGTGGCCTACGACGATCAGTACAAGACCGTCGAAGCCGTCTCCGCGTACAACCGGCTGGTGAAACAGGACGGCGTCAAGTACGTGGTCATCCTAACCTCTATTGCGACCATGGCGCTCAAGCAGCGCGTTGAGGACGACAAGGTCATCGGCGTCTCGTCGGGCATCACGCCGAAGGCATTCGACGCCAGCTCCAAATACATGTTCCGTCTCCTGAGCACACCGGCCGACTACGTGCCGGGATATGTGGCCTGGTTGAAAGACAACCGCAAGGAGAGGCGTGTCGCCATCCTGAACCCGAACGACGAGACGGGCTGGGACCTGACGAAGCTGAGTGAAAGGGTCTACAATGAAAAAGGCTTCACGGTGCTGACTGCGGAAACATTCGAGCGCTCGACGAAGGACTTTCAGCCGCTGCTGACCAAGGTTCTCGCCATGAAGCCTGACCTGATCGAGTTGAGCGCGATCGCGCCGGCTACGGCCGGCCTCGTCATCCGCCAGGCGCGCGAGCTCGGCTACAAGGGCCTGTTCACCAAGAACTCCGGCCCGGGCCCGAAAGACATCGTGGCAGCGGCCGGCAAGGAGGACTCCGAGGGCGTTTACAACCTCCTCTACGTCGACCGTGAGAACGCGGCATTCCAGCAGCTGGCCGCGGAGTACAAGAAGACGGTGGGCCATGAAGCGAACGACACGATCGCGACTTACTACGATGGCTTGAACGTGCTGTTCAAGGCAATCCAGGAGGGCGGCGACGTCAACGACACCGGAAAGGTCGCCGCGGCCTTTGGCAAGGCGCTGCCGATGAAGTCGATCCTGGGCGACGAACTGATACTGGGTGGCATGAAGAATTTCGGCGCCGATCGTCAAATCATGACGACCGACTACATTGCCGTCATCAAGAACGGCGAACCCAAGGTCGTCGGCAAGATCCGATAGGGGGGTGGAAGCCCAAACCCGATTTTTTTCGCCGACACGTTACGCACACCGATGCGGTCTGTAACCCGTAGTCAGCGATCAGCAGTTACGACCTTGGCGGCTTGATTCGGGCAGCCAGCACCCCCAGTGCAAGTTCGGCGTCACCCATGCGCATGATCGCGTCACTCGTGCCGCCTTGCAGTTCCCGTGCCAGCACGAGAAGTTCGTCGAGGACCCGCGCGTGCCGATCGAGTTGGAGAGCAAGGCGCTCGATGTCTTTCCGCTGTACCGCCGACGGCGAGGCTTCACGCCTGCGCGGCATGGTCAGCGAAGACTCGGTGCGCGGCGCGCTGGCGGCGATGCCGCCCGATGCCAGCGATGCGTGGATGCGCCAATCGCTGATGGCCAGCGTGCGCCGGGCGCTCGATCGCCCCTGGGTGCTGGACATCGACGCCACGATCAAGCCGCTATACGGCCGCCAGGAAGGCGCCGAGCTCGGCTACAACCCGCACAAGCTCGGTCGGCCCAGCCATGTGCTGCACAGCTTCTGGATCGGCAACCTGCGTCTGGTGCTCGATGCGGTGCTCGCCTCGGGCAAGCAACACAGCTCGGGCCACGCCAAGGCCGCCCTGGGCCGGCTGCTCGACGAGTTGGGCGACAAGGCCCCAGCGCTGGTGAGGGGCGACTGCGGCTACGGCAACGAAGACATCATCGAGCTGTGCGAGCGGCGCGAGCAGCCCTACCTGCTGCGGCTGCGCAAGACGGCCAACGTCAAGCGGCTGATCCAGCGCCTGTTCAAGCGCGAGGACTGGACGCGCGCCAGCGAGGCCAGCCAGGGCTGGCAGGCCATCGAGGACGAGTTGCGCCTGAGCGGCTGGGCGTGAAGCGCTCGTACTCGCGCCCGCGCGTGAGCGACGACAACGCCTTCGTCGAGAGCCTGTTCCGCACCGCCAAGTACCGGCCGGAGTTCCCGGACAAGGGCTTCGCCAGCCTCGACGAGGCTCGTGCCTGGGCCGCGCACTTCGTGCATTGGTACAACCATGAGCATCGGCACAGCGGTATCCGCTACGTCAGCCCTGCGCAGCGCCATGCGGGCAAGGACTCGGCGATCCTCGCCAATCGCCATGAGCTGTATCTGCAGGCTCGCCAGCGCAATCCGCGGCGCTGGTCAGGCGACACTCGGAACTGGACGCCCATTGGTGCGGTGACCTTGAACCCCGAACGGGACTCCATCGTCAAGACGCACTCAGGGTCCTTCGATATACAGCCGTTGGCTGCATGAATGAGGCGACAACTACCTTGACGCGCGCCGCTTCGCCTGGGGCCATCTGCGCGACAACGACCTGCTCGGCGTCAGGACCGAAGCGGAGAAGTTTCTGCTGCTCGCCGCCCTGAACCTCGTCGAGTGCATCGCCTTCGCGGGCGCTGAGGCCCGCCCCGCGGCACCACCAACATGAACCGCAGCATCCTGCTCTTCGACCTCATGCCTCGTTGAGGCCCGACGGGCAAGAACGCCGGTGGCTTACCGCTTACAGGAGGCCCTGCTGCTCGAACTGGCGGTCGATCCACTCGAAGAACTGCTCGCCCCTGGGCTTGCTGTGCGTCAAGCGGTGCAGTCGCTTGTTCTCGCCCGAGAGCTTCTTGACTCGGATTTCCTCTTCGATCTTGTACAGCGCGCCGATCTGGCGCAGCGCCTCGCCCGCAGCCTGCGGCTCGGCGTCCCTGGCCTCGAAGAATTCGCGCCTGGTGTGGATCCAGCATTGCGCGTGCGTCACCCCGGTCTTCTTCACATAGCTGGCGTAGGCCTCGTAGCCGTCGCTCAGCAGCACCGTGCCCGGCGCATTCGTCAGCCCTGGGCACCAAGCTCGCCCCAGGGAACAACGCCGCAGGCTTACCGCTTACAGGGCAAGGTCACTATTCGTTGACATCTGTGCTGCCAATGTATTCGAGCCGATAGCCATCACCCCAGCGCTTAACGCGGCCCACCGATGGGGAGGGAAAATGCGATGTGCAGCAAAGCGTTGGCGTATCGCAGTAGCGCTCGAGGAACGATCGGCGAGTGCTGGCCGCGAGCACCGGATCCTTGTCAATAGTAAATGAAAGCTCAGGATATCGGGTCTGCAAAGGAACGTGTATTAGATCACCAGCGATGACAACCTCATCCCGCGCCTTGCCGAAGCAAAACGATACGTGACCGTCAGTGTGTCCAGGTGTAGGCAAAATCCGTAAATGGTCCCCCAACTGGTAGTCATCGTCAACGAGCTCCGCACGACCTGCCTGCACAATCGGAAGGACGCTGTCCCGATACGCAGCGTTTGCTAGAAGTCCGTCCGTAGCTTCCACTGCCAGCATTTCGCGTCGCCCAAATAGGTAACGCGCGTTTGGAAACGTCGGCACCCATTCTCCTTTGACCAACTTTGTATTCCATCCAACATGGTCACCATGCATGTGGGTGCACATCACATAGTCAATATCCTCAACCGTTAAATCAGCAGCAGCTAGAGCGCACATCCAGCGTGCATCCGTCTTCATGCTCCACTCTGGTCGGCCCCGCGGCTTGTCATTGCCGAGACAGCTATCCACAAGGATTGTGTGATGCGGAGTGCGAACCACGTACGACTGAAAGCAAATATTGAAAACATCACCAGCTCCCAGAGAGTCCGGCTGCAACCACACTCGATTCTCTTCGAGCAGTTCAGGGGTCAATGTCGGCAGCATTTCCAAGGCCGGCAGATAAGGGTGATTGAGCTCAACGAGACGGTGAATCGTCAAGTCGGCAACGGAAAAGTTCAGGCTCACGTTCTGTCTCTCGCTGAAGTTAAAGGATGAATCCTGGTCGCGAAAGGGTCACGACAATCGCAAGTTCTCAGAATCAGCCCAAGCAGAGCTAATATCTTATCCAAACGTGTTTCTTTGTCAACCATTAACATATAACAACAGTTCCTAAAGATTCCCTGAAATTTATAGGTGCTCGGCCCTGCGAAATTCAATCTCCCGAGAGCGCCACTGAGATAGTCCCGAGACAAGTGCTGCGGTTGGGCGCTGACGAAGCGCGCAAGAGCAGGTCGTCGGCCACCACCCCACAGCGGCGTCATGCCCAGGCAGGCCATGGCGGCCAGCATCTGCAGGCGCAAAAACCAGGCCCCGGGGCCAACGCGGGCAATTGCCCTGAGCAGCCAGCGGATGTTGTAGCCCGCGGCACAGCGCAGCGCGTGCAACGCATCACCGCGCCAAGAAGTGGGTGTCGGACCGCCTTTCACCTGTTTCGCCTGCGTTATCGGTGCCTCCAGGCGGAGTCGGGGCTCAATCAGGCTCAAACATTTGAGATGGCAACCGCTCGCGGATTGAGATAACACTCGAGCGCTTCCATCCCGCCTTCCGAGCCGTAACCGGAGTCCTTCACGCCACCGAACGGCATCTCTGCGGAAGGCATCGCCGGCATGTTGATCCACAGCATTCCCACCTCCACGCGACGAGTCAGCAGGTCCGCGTTTTTCAGGGAACGGGTGAAGGCGTATCCGGCCAAGCCATAAGGCAGGCGGTTGGATTCCTGGATCGCTTCATCAAGCGTCCGGAAGCCGCGAATCGCCGCCACAGGCCCGAAAGGTTCGTCGTTGAAAATCATCGCGTCCAGCGGCACCTCGTCCAGGACGGTCGGCTGCCAGAAATTGCCTGCTCCGGCCATGCGCTCACCACCGTGCAGCACCTTGGCGCCTTTGACCACGGCATCCCGTGTCAACGCTTCCATCGCGACCGTGCGGCGAGGGTTGGCCAGGGGCCCCATCTGAGTGCCTTGCGCCAAGCCATCGCCCACCTTGAGCGACTTCGCGAGGGCCGCCAGCGCCTGGGCGAAGTCGTTGCGCACGCGCTCATGAACCAGAAAACGCGTCGGTGAGATGCACACCTGACCCGCATTACGGAACTTGGCGGCACCCGCGCATTTCACTGCCAATTCGACATCGGCGTCTTCACACACGATCACAGGCGCATGACCGCCTAGTTCCATGGACACACGCTTCATGTGCTGTCCGGCCATGGCGGCGAGCTGCTTGCCGACAGGGGTGGAGCCAGTAAACGTGATCTTGCGGATTGCCGGGTGGGCAATCAGATAGCTGGAGATTTCCGAAGGGTCCCCGTACACGAGATTCAGGACGCCTGGCGGCAAGCCCGCATCCTGGAACGCGCGGATCAACGCGGCCGGCGCGGCGGGCGTTTCTTCCGGCGCCTTCACGATGACCGAGCATCCCGCGGCGAGCGCAGGCGCCACCTTGCGAACAATCTGGTTGATCGGAAAATTCCACGGGGTGAAGGCCGCCACCGGGCCCACCGGATCCTTGATCACCATCTGGCGGACGGCATGGCTGGTGCGGGAAGGCACCAGGCGACCGTAGATGCGGAATCCCTCTTCGGCAAACCAGTCGATGATGTCCGCGGCGGCCAGCGTCTCGCCAGTCGCCTCGGCCAGGGGCTTGCCCTGTTCCTGGGTCAACTGCTTCGCAATGTCCCCAACGCGCTCACGCATGTGCAGGGCCGCGCGGCGCATTATCTTGCTGCGCTCTGCGGCCGTCATGTCACGCCAAGTTTCGAAGCCCTTTTGAACCGATTCCACGGCCTGTGCAAGGTCGACCTTACCCGCATGCGCGACACTTCCGATCTCGCCGCCCGTTGCAGGATTGAGCACGGGCAAGGTCCGACCATCGGCGGCATCTTGCCATCGGCCATGAATCAACAGTTGGGTGTTCGGGTAAGACATCAAGAAAGCTTTCCTAGTGCAAGAGCTGAACTGGCAGTGGAGCGCAAAGCGTTCAATGCGTGATCCTCAGGGCCACCAGGAAGCGCGAAACCATGTTGTAGGCCGCGATAGCGGTGACGAATTCGACGACTTCCCGCGCGGAGAAGCGCTGACGGACCCGGTCCATCACGGCGTCCGGCACATCGATATCGCGGGTCATTCGCTCCGTGAGTTCAAGGATGAGTTGCTCGTCATCGCTGAACAGGGCTGCGGTTGCGGGCAGTCCCCGCAGGGTTTCGATTTTTTCGTTGGAGACGCCCGCCTTTTTCGCATGCGGCACATGGGCGTTGAACTCGAACGAAGCGCGGTTCAGCACCGCAACCCGGAGGATGATCAATTCGCGCAGGTCCGCAGGAATCAGCGAGCGATTGCGAACTGCCGTCAGCAGTTTTTCCCATCCCGAGGCGATGGGGGGGCTGTTCAGGAGCGCCTGGTACAGCACGGCGATTTCGCCGCCGCGCTCGGCGCGGATCGAGGCTTCGACGTCGGCCAGTTCGGGCTGGCTGCCGGGAACGACCAAGGGAACGCGGATGGAAGTGTCCATGGGATTTTTCGTATGAAGTTGCAAATTCAACGAGCCAGAACCAGCCGGCCCTGGACCTTGCCTGCGCGCAGGCGCTGCAAGGCATCGTTGACACGATCGAACGCAACGGCCTCCACGGGTAGCGGTTTGAGCTTGCCGAGCTTCACGAGCGCAATGAGCTCCTTTAGCTCGGCGAGGTTGCCGACATAAGAGCCGCGCAGGGTGATGGCGCGCTGAACGAGCGGAGGCATCGAAAGCGTGATTTCCCCGCCGAACAGGCCCACGGCGATATAGGTTCCGCCCTTTCTCAGGGAGGCAATCGCGAAGTCCGCCGTCGCCTTGGCACCCACGAAATCCACGGCGGCGGCCACGCTGCCGGCTTGCGCCAGCAGCTTCGACGCTGAGTCGGGCTCCCGCGGGTCAAAGACATAGGTCGCCCCGTTGGACTGGGCGAGGTCACGCTTGGCCGGATCAATGTCCGCAACGGCGATGTTGCGGTAACCCATGGCGATCGCGAGCTGCAGTCCGCTGAGGCCGACGCCGCCGGCCCCCATCAGCACCAGGAGGTCGCGCTCCTTGTTGATGTCGAGCTTGCGCAGCGCGCTGTAGGCGGTCAGGCCCGAGCAGGCATACGTCGCTGCCAGGGTCGGCTCGATGCCGGTTACATCGACGAGGTACTTCGGATGGGGCACGACACATTTGTCTGCGTAGCCACCCGGGCGGAAAACACCCAGCGAGGAAGGTTTCGCGCACAGGTTCTCGTCACCGCGCAGGCAGGTCTCGCACGTGCCGCACCCGATCCACGGATAGACCAGGAAGGTCTTGCCGACTTGGTCATCGGAGATCGGCGCATCCGGTCCTTTGGCAACCAAGCGCCCCAGGACTTCGTGCCCCATGACCACCGGGGGCTTGATGCCGCGGTCCACAAGGCTCAGCCGCTTGCCTCCGCCGAGGTCGTAGTAGCCGTCCTGGAGGTGCAGGTCGGTATGGCAAACGCCGCAACGCGTCACCTCGACAACGACTTCCGTGCCGGTGGGTTGCGGATCCGCGCTGTCGACGGGAACAACGGGCTCGCAAAAACATGTAATGGCGTACGCGCGCATCTTTTATCCTTTGTTGGAACTGGTGTTAATCGAAGCTTTGCAGCCGGTAGCCCGCGCCCCAACGGGAAATTCGACCTGCGGACAGCGTCGGGAAGTGGGCGGTGCAGCACAGCGTTGGTGTGTCGCAATAACGTTCAAGGAACGACCGACGGGTTGTGGCGGCCAGCACCGGGTCCTTGTCCCTGGCAAAGGACAGCTCGGGATAACGCATCTGCAGGGGGACGTGGATCAGGTCGCCGGTCATCACGACCTCGTCGCGCTTCTTGCCGAAGCCAAACGACACGTGTCCGTCCGTATGGCCTGGCGTCGGCAGGATGCGCACATGGTCGCCCAGCTGGTAGTCATCCCCGACGATTTCTGTCCTGCCCGCGCGAAGGATCGGCAACAGGCTGTCCGTGTAACCGGCGTAGGGCGAGCGTTCATTGGCAGCCTGCGCCGTCGCCAGTTCGCGCTCGCTGAACACATAACGCGCGTTGGGGAATGTCGGAACCCATTCGCCGTTGACCAGACGTGTGTTCCAGCCGACATGGTCATCATGCAAGTGGGTGCACATCACGTAATCGATGTCTTCCACGGTCAGCCCGGCAGCCGCCAGCGCACGCATGTAGGTGTCGTCGGTCTTCAGGTGCCACTCGGGCCGTCCTCGCTGCTTGTCGTTTCCAAGGCAGCTGTCGACGAGGATCGTGTGATGCGGTGTCCTGACAATGTAGCTTTGGTAGCAGAGGCTGAAGACATCGCCAGGACCAAGCGAATGAGGCTGCAGCCAGTCGCGGTTCGCATCGAGCACCTCCTGCGTCAGTCCGGGGAGCATCTCGAATGCGGGGAGAAAGGGCGATTCCATCTCCACGATGCGGTGGACCGTCATGTCGCCGATCGAAAAATTCAGGCGCAAGCTCAACTCCTTACTTCCGCTCGATGTTGGCCGCGGAGAAGATCCTGGCCCACGTGCTCATGTCGTTTTCGATGAAGGTGCGAAATTCCGTCGGATCCATCGGCGTTGCGGTAGCTCCGACTGAGCCCAGAAAGCTGACCGTCGCAGGATCGTTGGTGAACGCCCGGACGACGTCACTGAGCTTTGCCCGGATCTCAGGCGGCGTCTGGCTGCGTGTCACCACCCCGATCCAGGGGACGAAGCGGAAGCCAGGCGCATCCTCCGCAACAGTGGGAATGTTCGGAAGGCTGGTGTGGCGCTTTTCGCTGGTCACGGCCAGGGCCTTCAGCCGGCCTTGCTTCAGGAAGCTGCCCACCACGTTCGCATCGACGATGGTGAAGTCGAATTGACCGCCGATCAGGTCAGTGAGAACCTGCGGCGCACCCCTGTAGAAAACGGGCTCGATCTTGATTCCGTAGCGGAGTTTGAGGAGCTCTGCGCCACCGCGCGTTGCCGTGTTTCCTGCGCCGTACATCAACGGTGTGGTCCGCTTGTTGGCCTCAGCGATGAATTCACGCAAGTTGTTCGCCGGGAAGTCCGACCTGACGGTCAGGACCAGCGGGATCTGCATGATGTTGCCGATCATGTCGAAGTCCTTGAGCGGATCGAACGGCAACTGCTTGTACAGGCTCGCATTGGCCCCATGGACCGAGTTCGATGTCATGAACAAGGTGTAGCCATCGGCGGGCTGCCTGAGCACATGCTGGGCTGCGATGTTCCCGTCTGCGCCGACTCTGTTGTCCACCAGCACATTCGCGCCCCACTTGCCCTTGAGGTACTCGGCGAACTTGCGCCCGATCTGGTCTGTCGTGCTGCCGGCCGGGAAAGGTACGACGACGGTGATCGGGCGTGACGGATAGGTGTCCGCCTGCGCCGTGGAATGGGCCGCGAGGGAAAGCCCCAGCGCGGCAAACATGACCTTAATGCTCAGCTTCTTCATGCAGTGACTCCTTTGACTCGCCGACCTCGCCGCTCAGTCGGATCCTGGCGTGGCGGGTCTGGCGCCGAGCCGATGATACTCAAATTTCTTTTAAAGGTCAATCATTGGAATAGATGGTCAGCGTACAGTCGTTCCACTTGGGATATTCTTATGGTTGCCCATTGACTAATTGAAAAATAAGCCCTATAGTGCAATTGATTTCGATGACTTCCGGCGCATGTTGGGGGTCGGTCTTTCATCCATGCAGCAGAGGGGTTTCATGTTCAATCTCACGTCAGAGCAAAGCGCGATCGTCGATGGGGTCTCGGCCGTGTGTCGGCGTTTTGGGGACGATTACTGGAGCAAGTGCGAGGAAGACGAGCGCTTCCCGCATGAATTCCACCGTGCGATGGCCAACGACGGCTGGCTGGGGGTGACCATGCCCGAGGAGTACGGTGGGGCCGGACTGGGCATCAAGGAGGCGGCGATCGTCATGCACACCGTTGCGCGCCACGGTGGCGCCATGGCTGCGACCTCGTCGATCCACATGAACATGTTCGGGCCGCATCCGATGGTGGTACACGGTTCGGCGGCGCAGAAGGAACGCTGGATTCCACGGCTCGTGGCGGGCCAGGACCAGGTGTGCTTCGGTGTGACCGAGCCAGACGCTGGGCTCGACACGACGAGCATCAAGACCTTCGCGACCAAGGTCGAGGGGGGCTATCGGGTCACAGGCCGCAAGATCTGGACGTCCACGGCGCAGGTTGCCAACAAGATCCTGCTCCTGACCCGAACGGCGACCAAGCCACAGAAGGGGCAGGGCAAATCGACCGACGGAATGACGCTTTTTTATACGGACCTGGATCGCACCAAGGTGGAGGTTCGCCGCATCCCCAAGCACGGGCGTGCCGCCGTCGATTCCAACGCCGTCTTCATCGACGATCTGTTCATTCCCGAGGGGGATCGCATCGGCGAGGAGGGGCGCGGGTTCTACTACCTGCTCGACGGACTGAATCCCGAACGGGTCCTCATTGCCGTGGAGGCCATCGGCATCGGTCAGGATGCCGTGAATCGCGCTGCGCGATACGCGCGCGAACGCGTTGTTTTCGGCCGCCCGATTGGCCAGAACCAAGGCATCCAGCATCCATTGGCCGAATGCTGGGTCAACCTGGAGGCCGCACTGTTGATGGCGGAGCGGGCCGCCGACCTGTACGACGCCGGTCGACCCTGTGGTGCAGAAGCCAACAGCGCCAAGTTGCTCGGGTCGCGCGCCGGCTACCTGGCTTGCCAGCAAGCGGTCCTGACGCACGGCGGCATGGGATATGCCAAGGAATACCAGGTCGAGCGACTGCTGCGTGAAGTGCTCGTGACGCGTCTGGGTCCCGTCACCGACCAGCTGATTCTTTGTTTCATCGGCGAGAAGGTGCTCGACCTGCCGAAATCCTACTGATCCGCCTTAGAGAGGAAAAAAATGCCAGGCCTGTACTTTGAAGAGTTCACGGTCGGACAAGTGTTCGATCACGCCATCCGTCGCACCGTGACTGAAATGGACAACGTCCTTTTCTCCGCGCTGACCCACAACCCTGCACAGATCCATCTGGACGAGGAGTACTGCAAGCACCACAGCGAGTTCGGACAGCGGATTCTGAACAGCGCCTGGACCCTGGCCTTCATGGCGGGAGCTTCGGTGGGTGACACCACCTTGGGCACGACGGTGGGGAATCTGGGGTTTCAGGATGTCCGCTTCCCCAAGCCCGTTTTCCATGGGGATACGTTGCACGTGCGCACGACGGTGGTGGCACTGCGTGAGAGCAAGTCTCGCCCGGATGCCGGCATCGCCACCTTCCTGCACGAGGCTTTCAACCAGCGCGACGAACTCGTCGGCGTCTGCAATCGTGCCGCCCTGATGAAGAAGAAGCCGAAGGCCTGATCCATGAAGCCTCTTGCCGGAATCAAGGTTCTCGATTTTTCCAAGGTCTTGGCGGGGCCCTTGTGCACGCAGGCGCTGGGTGATCTGGGAGCCGAAGTGATCAAGGTGGAGCCGCTCAATCTCGGCGACGAGACGCGTGGCTGGCCTCCCTTTCGCCGCGAGGGGTTGGGGGCGGTGTTCCTTTCGGTCAACCGCAACAAGCGCAGCATCGCCCTGGATCTCAAGACGCAGGCGGGCCGTGCGGTCGCACACAAGCTGGCTCGTGAGGCTGACATCGCGATCGAGACGTTCGGCACGGGCGTCGCGGAGCGGCTCGGCATCGATGCCCCGACGCTGCGTGGCCTGAATGATCGCCTGATTCATTGCAGTATCTCTGGCTTCGGACGCAGCGGCCCGTTGAAGAACATGTTGGGCTATGACGTCATTCTGCAGGCGTTCAGCGGCATGATGTCGCTCACGGGGGACGAGGGCGGCGGGTACATCCGCAGTCCGATCTCGCCGATCGACCAGATCACCGGAACGCACGCGTTCTCGGGCATCCTGGCGGCCTTGCTGCAACGAGGTCAGACGGGCAAGGGAACAACCGTGACGGTGAACCTGTTCGAGTCCGCGCTCGGGTTGCTGCGCTACAACCTGCAAAGCTTCTGGGAACGCGGCGAGCAGCCTCCCAAGTGCGGCTCGACCCATGAGGCGCTGTGTCCCTATCGCGCCTTCGAGGCCGCAGACGGCCCCATCATGCTGGGCGTGGCGAACGACAGCCAGTGGCGAAAATTCTGCGCGGTCGCGGGTCTGGACGACATCGTCGAACATCCGAAATTTCGCATCAACGCGGACCGTGTGGCGAATCGGGCGGAGACGGATGCCTTGGTGCAAAAGGCCGTCGAGAAGCGTCCTGCCGCCTTCTGGAATGATGAACTCGCCAAGGTAGGCGTTCCATGCGCAGCCATCAACACGCTTCGGGAGGTGTTGGCACACCCCCAGACCGACGCCAGCGGTCTCATCGTGAAGTACGACCATCCCCACGGAGGTCCGATCCAATCCGTCGGGCAACCCTTCGTCCTTGGCGGCGAGGCGCGCGACACGGGGCTGCCGCCCCCGATCCATGGGGAGCATACCTTGCAGATCCTGGCCGAGATGGGTTTCTCGGAGCCTGAAGTTCAACAGTTACGTGACGCCAGGGCCATCGCCTGAGCACTTTCGGGATTCATCAACATGTACATGCGTTCTCAGCTTTATATTCCCGGCGACAATGACCGCAAGCTGGCCAAGGCCGATGCCAGCGGCGCCGATGCCGTCGTCCTGGACCTGGAAGATTCGGTGGCGGAAAAAAACCGTCCCGAGGCACGTCGAAAAGTCCGCGAGTTCCTGGATCAGCGTCCGCCTGAGAAGCGCACGTACCAGATCTGGGTTCGCATCAACGCCTTTGACGACGCGGCACTGGTCGACCTGGCCGCCATCGCCGGAGGCATGCCCGACGGGGTCGTGTTGCCCAAGATCGATGGCCCGGACGACGTTCAGCGTCTGAGCTACCACCTGGACTCGCTGGAAGTGCGGGAGGCCATTCCGCTGGGGTCGATCAAGATCTGTGCCGTGGCCACCGAGACGCCGGCCGCCGTGCTGCGACTGGGCGAATTCGCCCATGCCAGGATTCCTCGCCTGGTGGGCCTGAACTGGGGCGCCGAAGATCTGAGTGCCGCAGTCGGGGCCACGACGAATTTGGATGCCACGGGCAAATGGAGCCTGACTTACCTGTGGGCCCGGTCTGCGGTCATGCTCGCCGCCAAGGCCGCCGGCGTTCAGGCCATCGAAACGGCCTATGTGAACTACCGGGACCTGGATGGCCTAAAGACCGCCTGCCGGGCGGCCGCCCAGGAAGGCTTCACGGGACGTGCGGCCATTCACCCGGACCAGGTGGCAGCCATCAACGAAGCGTTTGCGCCTTCGCCAGAAGATGTCGCACAGGCCAACCGGATCGTCGCGGCCTTCGACAAGGCCGAGGGGGTCGGCACGGTGGGCATCGACGGTGAGATGTTCGACATTCCGCACCTCAAGCGGGCGCGCAGGGTGCTCGATCTCCATCAGAAGTACCAGAACAAACGGGCTTGACCTGCGGCTGCTTGGCCGGGCGCCGTCCTTGACGGATATATCAGACTACCTCATCGCAAAATGAACAATCGCAGGTGGGTTCTCGCCTCGTACCCCACGCTCGAGGCGGATGCAACCAGCTGGAGGCTGGAACAGGGTGAGCTCCCGAAACCAGGGCCTGGGCAGATCCTGGTGCGCACGCGGTGGTTGTCGGTGGACCCGTACATGCGCGGCCGGCTGAACCCCGGCACCATGAAAATTGGCGATCTGATGATGGGCGGGGGCGTGGGCGAGGTCATCGAGTCGCGGCACCTAGCCTGGCAACCGGGCGACATCGCCGAAGGACTGGAGTTCGGCTGGCAGGAGTTCGTCGCGCTGTCGCCTGACGTGCCGGGTCCGGCCAGGGTCAACAGGATCGATCCCGCAAGGGCGCCGGTGCAATCCGCACTGTCATGGCTCGGCATGCCGGGGTTGACCGCCTATTTCGCCATGGTGGAAGTCGCGCGCCCCCGCCCGGGTGACGTGGTCGTGGTGTCGGCAGCCGCCGGAGCCGTCGGCCAGATCGCCGGCCAGATTGCCAAGCTGGCGGGTTGCCGGGTCGTCGGCATTGCGGGTTCGGACAGCAAGCTCGATTGGTGCCGGTCCATCGGCTTCGACGACACCATCAACTACCGCGGCGAGACCGATCTCACCGGCGCTATAGCCCACCGCTGCCCCCAGGGCGTCGACGTGTTTTTCGACGGCACCGGTGGCGCGGTGCACGACGCCGTGATGGCCAACCTGGCCCAGAACGCCCGTGTGGCGATCGTCGGCAAGGTGGGCGTCGCGAACAAGCCGGCTGGCGAGGACATCGGGCTTCGGGCCAGCGCCAGGCTCATCGCCACCCGCGCCCGAGTCGAGGGCTTTGTGGTCTACGACTGGTGGCATCGCCGGGAGGAGGCCCAGCGTCGCCTCGCGCAATGGCACAAGGCCGGCTGCTTGACCGTCCGCGAGGACGTGGTGAAGGGGTTCGAGAACGTGCCGAACGCCTTTGTGCGAATGATGCGTGGCGAAAACCTCGGCAAGCAGCTCGTTGAGCTCTGCCCCGGCCGATTCCAGGCTGAATAGTCAACTGTGAGAGCGATGATGAAAAAACCAGAGACATGTGTCGTCACCGGAGCCAGCGCAGGCATTGGCAAGGCCATCGCGCAAGCCGTTCTTGCCACGGGCCAGCCCGTCGTCGGGATCGACATCGCGGCGCCTTCATGGACCCATCCGGATTTCAGCTTCTTTCAGGCCGATTTGACGAAGGAATCCGATGTCCGGCAAGTCGCAGCCCGGATTGCGCTGGAGCACGACGTGACCGCACTGGTCAACAATGCCGGGATCACCTATCCGGGTTCGCTGGAGACCCAGACCGTTGGCGACCTCGAGAAGTTGTCTGCCCTTCACCTGGCAGCACCGATGCTGCTCGCGCAGGCGTTCTTGCCGACGCTGCGCTCGTGTGGGCACGGCAGGATCGTGAACCTGTCCTCACGTGCCGCGCTTGGCTCGCCTGAGCGGGTCGCTTACTCCGCGACCAAGTCCGGGCTGATCGGCATGTCGCGCACGCTCGCGATGGAGTTGGCGCAAGACGGTGTTACCGTCAACGTGGTGGCGCCAGGGCCCATCGAGACGGAACTGCTTCGCCAGACGCTGGGTGGCGACGATCAGCGCTATGCCGCAACCGTCAAGAGCTTGCGGATGGGGCGTACCGGGACGCCGGAGGAAGTGGCCCATGCCGTGATGTACTTCCTGTCGCGGCAAAGCGGGTTCACGACGGGACAGGTTCTCTACGTTTGCGGCGGGTCTTCTCTCGGGCGCCTGATCGCCTGACCTCCTGCCGTTACGGCATGGTGCCCGCGTTCGCCGCGGGCAGAGCGTTATTTCTTGGCGCGGCGCGGTGTGGCGCGCACCGTCGATCGCCGAACAGGCTTCTCTTCGGTGAGCGGAATCTGATTGGAGGCAATCGCGAGCGGGCGCGCGTGCGTGGCGCTCATGTGCTTGCGCATGCTGCGTTCTGCAAGCTCCGCATTGCCCGCCTCGATGGCGTCAATGATGCGCCCGTGGATTGCGATCACCAGCTTGCGTGTTTCCGTGGTGTTGTACTCCTCGACGAACGTGGCGATCTGCACGCCATGCGAAATCGAGTAGAGCAGCGTCGCTAGCAAGTCGTTGCCGCTGGCCTCTGCCACCGCGTTGTGCCACTTCACGTTCAGCAGCGCGAAGTCCTGGAAGTTGTGGACCGCAGCGATCAACTCTTCGTGCAAGGCCTTGATTTTCTTGAGGTGTTCCTCGGAGCGGCGTTCCGCGGCGAGCCGCGCCAGAAACGGCTCCAGAATTTCGCGCGTCTCCTGCAAGTCCCGAAGCGGAATCCTGCGGCCCACGACGAATCGATGGATGGCCGTGGCCATCGATGCCTGTCCCGGCAGCGTGACGACGCTGCCGCCAAAGCGGCCGAGCTTTGTCTGAACCAGCCCTTCGACCGCCAGGGTACGCAGCGCTTCACGCACCGCTCCGCGACTCAAGCCGGTCTGCTCCACCAGTTCCCGCTCCGACGGGAGACCCTCGCCCTCGGCGAAGTCTCCCCGCAAGATGCTTTCACGCAGATGGTCCGCCAGGACGTCATGGGGCTTGGGCACTGCAATGCGCGTGATGGAGATCCGCTGATTTTTTTGTCGCATGTCCTGCTGCATGGGTGTTTCCGGGTTTTTGAGGGGGGGCGGGCCTGCGCCAGCGAATTTCCAGAGTTTAAGGGTTCACGCCGGATTCGGCGAATTTGCTTCACTGTACCTGTCTTCATGGTTAACCATTGACCATGAATGACTTTGCGCGTATTATTGCATGACCATAAGACCTCGGCGCCTCCGTGACAGGGGGCCTTGCGAAGAGCTCGCGCTTCGCCGGCCGTTGAACGGCGGCGCGCGCCAGCTCTGCTGCCGTGGCTTGGCGGATGCGCACGCTGGGAACGAATGCGTTATCAAACAATTGAAAGACGACGATGAAGATATTGGTGGCTGTCAAGCGGGTGGTGGACTACAACGTCAAGGTTAGAGTCAAGTCGGACGAAACGGGGATGGACATTGCTCACGTGAAAATGAGCATGAATCCGTTTGACGAGATTGCGATCGAAGAGGCGGTGCGGCTGAGGGAAAAAGGCGTCGCCAGCGAGATCATTGCGGTCTCCTGCGGCCCCCAGCCGTGCGAAGAAACCCTGCGTACCGCCATGGCGATCGGCGCAGACCGCGGGATCCTGGTGCGCACCGACGAGGAGCTGCAATCGCTTGCCGTGGCCAAGCTCCTGAAGGCGTTGATCGACAGGGAGCAGCCGGGACTGGTGATTCTGGGCAAGCAGGCGATCGACGACGACGCCAACCAGACCGGACAGATGGTGGCGGCACTGGCAGGCATGCCGCAGGCGACTTTCGCTTCCAAGGTCGAAGTCGCTGGCGACAAGGCGACGGTCACGCGGGAGGTCGACGGCGGCCTCGAGACCTTGTCGCTCGTGTTGCCGGCCGTGATCACGACCGACCTGCGCCTAAACCAGCCGCGCTACGTGACGTTGCCCAGCATCATGAAAGCCAAGAAAAAGCCGCTGCAGACCCTTGCGCCCGAGGAGCTGGGCGTGGACGTCAAGCCACGCCTCAAGACCCTGAAGGTCAGCGAGCCGCCCAAGCGCGGCGCCGGCGTGAAGGTGCCCGACGTGGCCACGCTCGTGGAAAAACTCAAGAATGAAGCAAAGGTGATCTAAATGCCAACACTCGTCATCGCTGAACACGACAACGTCAGCCTCAAGGGCGCGACCTTGAATGCCATCAAGGCGGCCACCGAAATCGGCTTCCACGCCGATGGTGAAGTCCATGTCCTCGTGGCCGGATTCCAGGCAGCCCCGGTCGCAAGTGCCGCCGCCGACGTCCCCGGCGTGACCAAGGTGCTGCATGCCAATCACGCCAGCCTGGCCAACGGCCTGGCCGAGAATCTGGCCGCCCAGGTGCTGGCCATCGCCTCCGGCTACAGCCACATCTTGTTCCCGGCCACGGCATCGGGCAAGAACGTGGCGCCCCGCGTGGCCGCGAGCCTGGACGTGGCCCAGGTGTCCGACATCACCAAGGTGATCAACTCGGACACTTTCGAGCGCCCCATCTACGCCGGCAACGCCATTGCCACCGTGCAGAGCGTGGACAGCGTCAAGGTCATCACCGTACGTACGACGGGCTTTGACGCAGCGGCGTCCACCGGCGGCTGCGCCATGGTGGAAAACGTGACGGCCGTGGCGGACAGCGGCAAGTCCAGCTATGTGGGCAGCGAGTTGTCCAAGAGCGACCGCCCGGAGCTGACGGCTGCCAAGGTCATCGTCTCCGGGGGGCGGGCCCTGGGCAGCGCCGAAAAGTTCAACGACGTGATGACGCCCCTGGCCGACAAGCTCGGCGCGGCGCTGGGCGCGTCTCGCGCGGCGGTGGATGCGGGCTACGCGCCGAACGACCTGCAGGTGGGGCAGACGGGCAAGATCGTCGCTCCCCAGTTGTATGTGGCGGCGGGCATCTCGGGTGCCATCCAGCACCTGGCCGGCATGAAGGATTCGAAGGTGATCGTGGCCATCAACAAGGACCCGGAAGCGCCCATTTTCAGCGTGGCCGATTACGGACTCGAAGCGGATCTGTTCAGCGCCATCCCCGAGATGGTCCAGACCCTTTGATCGGTAAACGAACCTGCAAACTCACCATGGCACACACACAGACCACACCCCCGCCCGCCAATCGACTGCAGGGCCGCCGCATCGTCATTACCGGCGCCGCCTCAGGCATTGGTCGGGCGACCGCCGAACTGTTCGCTGCCGAAGGCGCGGCCTTGACGCTGATGGATCTCAACAACGAGGGACTCCAGCAGCTGGCGCGGACAACCGGTGCCTTTGCGTTTGAGGCGGACATCACCGACGAGGCCAGCGTCGAGCGCGCGGTGCAACAAGGCGCCGCGGCGATGGGGGGCATTGACGGCGTCGTGAACGCGGCGGGTGTCCTGCTGCGCGGATCGGTTCTGGAGGTGGGCCTGAAAGAGTGGCGGCGTGTTCTCGATATCAACATCACCGGAACCTACCTGGTCGTGCGCTGCTGCCTTCCCTGGCTCAAGCAGGTGCCTGGTTCGACCATCGTCAACCTGGGTTCGGCGCAATCGCTCTTGCCGAACGCGCCGAATCGCACGGCCTACGCCACCTCGAAGGGAGGCGTGCTGAACCTCACCCGGGCGCTGGCGGCGGAATTGGCGCCCGATATCCGCGCCAACACGGTCTGCCCAGGACTCGTCGAAACCCCCATGACCGAGGAGATCCGCGGCAACGTGAACAACTATGCGCTGCGCAGGCTCGGCCAGCCCTTGGAGGTCGCCCGCAGCATCCTGTTCCTGACAACCAGTGAGTCTTCCTACGTGACGGGTGCCGCGTTGGCCGTCGATGGCGGCCGCTCCTTCCATTGAGGCGCCTGTCGGGGGGGGCTTGAAAAGCGCTTAAACTTGGCGGCTCCTCTGTTGCAACGGATGCCGAGGACGAAGATGAGACGCATCGGAGCCCGGGGAAAGTCCCGACCGGGCAATACTCAATGATATAGGTCGCTTGGGACGTTAATTTCTCGCGGTGAACTGACCATGGGATCGCCACTGACTGCCGTCACCCCTCCTTTGCCGCTCTCCGGGGTGCGTGTGCTTGATCTGGGACACGTGTTTCAAGGTCCCTACGCCTCCTTCCTCTTGGCCATGGCGGGCGCAGAAGTCATCAAGATCGAGGCGCCCCATGGCGACATGTCTCGCAACCGGAACGGGGATGGAGACTATCCGTTTCGCGCGCTGAACGGCTGCAAGCGTGGAATCGTGCTGAACCTAAAGACCGAGCGTGGACGCGGCTTGCTTCTGGAGATGGCCAAGTCGGCGGATGTGGTGATGGAGAACTTCTCGCCAGGCGTCATGTCACGGCTGGGGCTGGCTCCCGACGCTTTCTTGCAGGTGAACCCGCGAATCATCTACGCGTCCGCCTCCGGTTTTGGCAGCACGGGGCCGTACGCTGGAAATCTCGCGCTGGACCTGACGATCCAGGCAGTTAGCGGGATGATGAGCACCACGGGGGAAAGTGGCTCCCGCCCCATGAAGACGGGTGTGCCAGTGGCGGACTTCATGTCCGGTGCGCACTTCTACGGCGCCGTCGTCACGGCCCTCTATGAACGCGAGCGCACGGGCCGTGGCCGTGTGGTGGAAGTGTCGATGCTGGAATCGCTGTTCTGCACGATGCTTCCCGCTGCCGGTTATTTTTATGCGCATGGCAAGTCGCCGCAGCGCACCGGCAATCGCCACATCGCCAATGCTTACGTGCCGTACGACATCTTCGAAGCACAGGATGGCTGGGTGGCCATCGTTGCCGCGACCGATGATCACTGGCTCGGTCTTGCCCGGGCCATGGCGCGGCCGGACCTTGCCAATGACGATGCACTGCGCACGTCGAAGGGACGCGTCGAGCGCATCGAGGAGCTCACGAACGAGATTGCCGTTTGGGTGTCCCGACATACGCGTCGCACCGTGACCGAGCTGCTTCAGGCACACCGTGTGCCTTCAGCGCCGCTGCAGTCTGTCGACGAAGTACTCGTCGATCGGCAACTCCATGCCCGTGGCTTCCTGACAGAACACCAGACCGAAAAAGGGACGGTGGCCCTGCCCAACAGCCCGATGCGATTCGGCGACTCCCCACTGCGCGAGCTCCAGCCGCCGCCGGACCTGGGTCAGCACACCGACGAAGTGCTGGAGCAGCTTTGCGGGTTGCGCGCCGACGAATTGGCAGCCCTGCGTCGGGCCGGTGTCATTGCCTGACAGGCAACGCGCACCGCTTCAATCCCTCCATTTCAACATTCACGAACGATCTGCCCTGCTCAGGTGAGCAGGGGGCCACTTGCCCATGCGGTGATCCGCCGGGCGTGACGCTCTCGATCCGAAGAAATGGTCAATCGTTGAAAATCTTGATGCAGGCAGGTGACGCCCTGCTGCGTTCAGTATGAAGTCAGGCAGGAGACTGTGAAGCCGCCTGGAAACCTTGATGGTTCGTGTTCCTGTGCTATATGGTTGACCTATGAATCTTTATTTTATACAGTTGGGGACTTGGCATCGGAGCGCGGCTGAAATTCGAATCAGTCCAGTCGCTCCGCAGGTAAAGACCCCAGACCGCCGGATGGTTGCCGGCGCGCGGGATGCCTGCGGCAACGCAGGCTGAAATCAACGCACAGAACTGGAGACGAGATGATGAGGATGAATCGACGGACCCTTATGCTGCTGGCTGGCGCAGCGCCCTTCACCAGCGCGCTGTCGCAGACGCAGTTTCCGAACCGGCCAATCAGGGTGGTCATCCCCTTTCCGTCGGGAAGTTCGACGGACGTGATCGTTCGGCGACTCGGGGAGCACGTGAGCAAGACGCTCGGCCAGCCCGTGGTGGTCGAGTCCAAGCCCGGCGCGAGTGGCCTGATCGCGGCGCGGGCGGTCCTCAGCGGCCCGAAGGACGGCCACACGCTGTTCCTCGGCACCAACTCGACGCATGCCGCCAACCTGTATCTGGTCAAGGACCTGGGATATGACCCCTTGAAGGACTTCGTCCCCATCACGCAGACGACCTCAAACACGCTGCTTCTCGTTGTGAATGCAGACCTGCCGGTACGGACGGTCCAGGAGTTTGTGAAGTACGCCAAGGAGCGTCCCGGCAAGCTGAGCTACGGAACGGGCAATTCCGGTGGCCTGGTGGCTGTGCAACTGCTCAAGATGAAGACTGGAATCGATGCGGTGCCCATCAACTACCAGGGAACGGCGCAGGCGACGACGGACCTGGCCGCGGGGCGTCTTGAATTCATGATGGTGGATCCGGTGGTAATCCGGCCGTTCATTCAAAGCGGAAAGGTGCGGGTCCTCGGTCTTTCCTCAAAGCAGAGGCTCCCCTCGATGCCTGAAGCGAAGCCTCTGGCCGAATCCGGGATCAGTGACTATCAGTACGCCTCCTGGGGCGGTCTGTTCGGCCCCGACGGCACGCCGCCGGACGTGATCCTCCGGCTCAATCAGGCGTTCACGCAAGCGTTGACTGACTCCTCCAACGAGAAGTTCTTCGGCGATCTTGGCATCATTCCCAGCCCGTCCCGCCCGGAAGTCTTTCAAGCGTTCGTTCAGGACCAAGTGAAGGTGTGGGGTGAACTGGTCAAGGAAGCCAAGCTGACCCCCCAGTGAGTGAGCGACCCAGGCTCCACTCAAATGAACAAAAGACAGAGGAAACAGCCATGAGAATGCTTGCAGCGGTCATGTACGAACAGGGGCTCCCGGCTCCTTTCGCAAAGAGTCAGCCTTTCCGCATTGAAGAAGTTGAACTGGATGGCCCGGGAGAGGGCGAACTCCTGGTGGAGGTCCGGGGGGCGGGTTTGTGCCACTCTGACCTGACCGTCCTCGAGGGCATGCGCAAGCGTCCGCTCCCCGTGGTGGGCGGTCATGAAGGGGCGGCCATCGTGCGGGAGGTGGGGCGAGGCGTCACCGGCTTCCAGGTCGGCGATCACGTCACCATGTCACCAGTGGCCGGCTGTGGGCAATGCCGTTTCTGCCAGGCCAGGCGCCCAGGCCTGTGCAAGGCAGTCACCGCCGCAAAGGCACAGGGCATGCTCGGCACCGGCGTTCGGCGTCTGCGTTTCCCGGACGGTGGCCTACTCAACCACTACAGCGGGATATCCGTGTACGCGCAATATGCGGTGGTCACTCCTCAGTCCTTGATCAAGATTGACAAGTCGGTTCCCTTGGACATCGCTGCGCTCTTTGGTTGCGCCGTCGTCACCGGAGCGGGTGCCGTTTTCAACTCAGCCCAGGTCAAGCCTGGTTCGACAGTCGCGATACTGGGGCTGGGCGGTGTGGGGCTCACGGCGGTGATGGCAGCGCGTGAGTCAGGCGCTGCAAAAATCATCGGCCTCGACGTGCTGCCCAGCAAGTTCGATCTGGCCCAGGCCGTGGGCGCCACCCACTGTTTCGATGTCAGGGAGCCTGAAACGGTTCAGCAAGTTCGCGATTTGAGCAATGGCGGAGTCGATTACGCCTTCGAAATTTCAGGGCAGCGCAATGCGCTCGACATGGCCCAGCAAATCACCGCGCCGGGAGGCGAGGTCATTGGCGTTGGCGTGGGGCGAGCGACGGCGATGTTCACGGTGGCACATCTGCCGTGGGTCAACGATGAGCGAGTGCTGCGCGGCTCCTACATGGGCGGCGGCGTGCCCCAGGACGATATTCCGCGCTACGTGGACATGTATTTGCGCGGCCAGTTGCCCGTTGACAGGCTTCGCAGCGAACCCCTGCGTTTCGATCAATTGAACGAGGGGTTTGACCGCCTGAGTGCGGGCAGTGTGGTGCGCCAGATCCTGTTGCCTCATGGCAGCATCTGAAAGGCCCCAGAACTCTCCAGGCTTGATCTGGCGGTAATCGGTTGATCCTGTGGCTTGGCTCGTGCGCGGGCCTTGCCAACCGGTACCCCCGCCCTGTCAACCGTATGCTTGTGAGAACTGGTTGGCCTTCGAGCAGATTTATGACCCATTTTTCTAAGCACCCATTAACTTCCTTCCCGTCCACTGCTGGCGTTGCGAGGGAAGAGCTGCACTTCCGAAGAGTCGATATGCGTGGCTTTCGCCGTGGGGACGGCTTGTATGAGGTTGAAGGCCACCTCACAGACCGCAAGCCGTTCGACTTCATTCCGTCCAGTGGGGGCGACGTTGTGCCGGCCCATACCCCGGTGCACGACATGAGCGTCAGGCTGGTTTTCGACGACCAGATGATCGTGCGCGAGGTGCATGCCTTTTCCGCTTCAACGCCTTACGCTGCCTGTCCCGCGGCTGCGCCTGCACTGCAAAAGCTCAAGGGTTTGCCTATCGCCGCTGGATGGAGTCGCGAGGTGCGCAGCCGACTGGCGGGCGCGCAAGGCTGCACCCATCTCGTTGAAATCGTGGTCCAGCTTGCCACCGCGGCGTACCAGTCAATGACGACCGTGCGCGCGAACCAGCCGCTGGCGGTCGATTCGGAAGGCCGTCCGCTGAAAATCGACAGCTGTTATGCCTACCGTACCGAAGGCGAGCTCGTGAAGCTGCAGTGGCCGCGCTGGCACCGCCCCTCAGACGCCAGGTAGCCATCTTCGGCGCGAGTCCGTCAAAGTCCCGCCGCCCCACCGGGCAGCCGCTGCGAGATGACTTTGGCTGCTTCGAGCAGGGGCGGCAGCAGGGCCTCCTGCTACGGGGCCTGCTCGATGAGGGTGCACCCAGGCACTGCGTGCTGGCCGACGCAGGCTACGGGATCGACTATGCGTTTCGTCAGGGGCTGACCGATCTGGGCTGGCCCTACGTGGTCGGCATCACCTCGGCCGTGGTGGTCTGGTCACCGGGGGAGCCCCTGCCGCCGAAGCCCTACAGCGGCATCGGCCGTCCACCGGTGATGCCACGGCGCACCGCCAAGAGACAGCCGGTGAGCGTCAAGGCACTGGCGCAGTCCTTGCCCGAAAGCGCATTCCACAACATCAGTTGGCGCGAAGGCACAAACGAGCGCCTGACGGGCCGCTTTGCGGCGCTGCGGGTACGCTGCGCCGGGGGCAACGTCGGCAAGGCGCGTCTGCTGCCCCAGCAGTGGCTGCTCATCGAGTGGCCCGCGGATCAGGCCGAGCCCGTCCGAGGGCAGCCATTTCCGCCAGCGTATGCCGCGCCACGCCCCCATGGGTGTGCAGCGCGACGACTCGATTCCAGACTCGGCAAGCGGTGCCGCTACGGCACGCGCGGGAACCATGACGCGAAGGAGGTGGTCTATGCCGAGGTCAGCGACCGGCATCCTGTTCGGACAGATTTTCGTGGTGCTGGGCGTTGCGCTCGGCGGGGTGTGGTGTGGTACGCAGTGGACAGCGTATGCGCTGGGCTATCAAGCACCGCTTGGGGTACCGTGGTTCGGTGTTTTTGGCATATGGGTCTACGAGCCCTGGAAGCTGTTCGAGTGGTGGTATTTCTTCGATGCCTATGCCCCCGATGTCTTCCTGCACGGCGGCATCATCGCTGCCTCAAGCGGACTTGCTGCAGCCGGTGCCGCCATCGCGATGGCCGTCTGGCGCTCCCGCCTCGCCAAGCGCGTCACCACCTACGGCTCAGCCCGCTGGGCCGAACCTGAAGAAGTTCGTGCAGCCGGCCTGACCCAACCAGCGGGCGTGTTCCTGGGCCGCTTGCATGCCCAGGAAAGCGATTACCTGCGCCACGAAGGCCCGGAGCACGTGATGGCCTTCGCGCCCACCCGTTCCGGCAAAGGCGTTGGCCTGGTGGTGCCGACGCTGCTGTCATGGCCCGGCTCCACCGTCATTCACGACATCAAGGGCGAGAACTGGCACCTCACCGCGGGCTGGCGCTCACGTTTCTCGCACTGCCTGCTGTTCAATCCCACCGATGCCAAGTCGGCCGCATACAACCCGCTGCTCGAAGTACGGCGTGGCATGCACGAGGTGCGTGACGTGCAGAACATCGCCGACATCCTGGTTGATCCAGAAGGCGCACTGGAACGGCGCAA
Organism: Ramlibacter sp. 2FC; assembly: GCF_005503345.1. Lineage (NCBI taxonomy): Bacteria > Pseudomonadati > Pseudomonadota > Betaproteobacteria > Burkholderiales > Comamonadaceae > Ramlibacter > Ramlibacter sp. 2FC. The sequence goes on along the minus strand of NZ_SCMM01000003.1, from coordinate 32,190 downwards.
TCACTGGGAGAAGACCAGCCACGCCCTGTTGGTCGGCGCCATCCTCCACGTGCTCTACGCTAGCGAAGACAAAACCCTGCGCGGCGTCGCGAACTTTCTGTCTGACCCCGCCAGTCCGTTCGAGGTCACGCTGCACCGGATGATGACGACGCGGCACCTGGGCGACGTCACCCATCCGGTCGTCGCCTCGGCCGCCCGCGAAGTGCTCAACAAATCAGACAACGAGCGCTCGGGCGTGCTGTCCACAGCCATGAGTTTTCTGGGGCTGTACCGCGACCCTACGGTGGCCGAAGTCACCTCGCGCTGTGACTGGCGCATTGCCGACCTGATTTCAGCGGAACACCCGGTATCGCTGTACCTGGTGGTGCCGCCTTCGGACATCAGCCGCACCAAACCACTGATTCGCCTGATCCTCAACCAGGTTGGCCGACGCCTGACCGAGTCGCTCGACGGCTCGGACGGCATTGCGCGCAAACACAAGCTGCTGTTGATGCTGGACGAGTTCCCGGCACTGGGCCGGCTCGACTTCTTCGAGTCGGCGCTGGCCTTCATGGCGGGCTACGGATTGCGTGCCTTCCTGATTGCTCAGTCGCTCAACCAGATCGACAAGGCCTACGGCCAGAACCATTCGATTCTGGACAACTGCCATGTGCGCATTACGTTCGCGACCAACGACGAGCGCACGGCCAAGCGGATTTCGGATTCTCTGGGCACTGCCACCGAGTTGCGCGCCCAGCGCAACTATGCAGGTCATCGGCTGGCCCCATGGCTGGGGCACCTCATGGTGTCGCGCCAGGAGACGGCCCGGCCCCTGTTGACGCCGGGCGAGGTGATGCAGTTGCCGCCGGATGAAGCTGTGGTGATGGTCTCCGGTCATCCTCCGATCAAGGCGGCCAAGCTTCGTTACTACCAGGATCGGAACTTCACGGCACGGGTGCTGGCGCCGCCAGCGCTGGCCGCAGGCGCTTATGCAGACCGGCCTGCTGCTCGGCCCGACGACTGGAGCGGACTCGCGGTTCCTGCGGTATCGGACGCATCAGGTGCCGGTGATGCCGAGGGTTTTGCCGACGAGGGCGGTCACCAGCTTAAGCCCGAGCTGGACGTGACGGTCGATGCACCCGTCCTGCCGGAAGCGGACGGCTTGCTGGTGCTCGACGACGAGGACGACGTGCCGCTGCGTCCAATGAGCCTGGAACGGCAGGTAGACCGCCAGCTGGCGCGGACCGCGCGGCTGACCGCTTTAGACCCTGACGACGGGATCGCGTTATGAGCAGCCGTACCCGTCTGAACATCTTCATCGAACCCGACCATGCAAAGCGGCTGGAGCAGCTCGCCGCGCACAGGGGCGTCTCCAAGTCGGCCGTGATCGCGGCGGCCCTGGCTTCCTTCCTCTCGCCCGATGCCGCCGACCAGCGCGAGGCGGCCATGGCCAAGCGCCTGGACCGCCTTTCACGCCAGTTCGACCGGCTGGAGCGTGACCAGTCCATCCTGATCGAGACCCTGGCGCTCTACGTGCGCTATTTCCTGACCGTTTCCATACCCGTGCCGGAGGCCCAGCAGGAGGCGGCCCGTGCCCAGGGCCGCGCCCGCTACGCCCAGTTCATCGAGCAGCTGGCCCGCCACATCCAGCGCGGGCGCAGCCTGGTGCGGGAGGTCCATGAAGAGGCCTTCCCGGACTTATCCGGGTCGTTTGGAACCGATGGCCTCACGCCATCGTCCGCCAACGGCCTATCCCCGGAGGCTGTTCCTCCTGTATCAACCCAGGAGGAGTCCGATGGACCGCAGGCCTGATAAAAGCGTCGGAGGGGGCAACAGCGACCATGGCGGCAACAGCGGCATCGTGTCCGGCGAGCGCCGCATCCGCATGCTACGCACGGCCATGGGGCCGGATATCGCGGCCGCGCTGGAAGACCCGGAGGTCGTGGAAGTGTTGCTGAATCCGGACGGCACCCTGTGGCTGGACCGGCTGGGGGCAGGTCGCGCACCGACCGGCGTCACCATGCCACCTGCCGTGGCCGAACGCATCATCCGCCTGGTGGCGGCCCACGTGCGCACCGAGGTCCATGCCGGGGCGCCGATCCTGTCGGCTGAGTTGCCCGAGACCGGGGAACGCTTTCAGGGGGTGCTTCCGCCGGTGGTGCGTGCCCCCTCGTTCGCGATCCGCAAGCGGGCGCTGCAGATCCTCACGCTGGCGCGCTATGTCGCCGACGGCATCCTGACCGAAGCCCAGGCCAGCTTTCTGCGCACGGCTGTGCGGGAGCGCCAGAACATCGTCATCGCCGGTGGCACCAGCACCGGCAAGACCACGCTGGCCAACGCCTTGCTCGACGAGATCGCCGAGATACGGGACCGTGTGCTGATCCTGGAGGACACGGTGGAGTTGCAGTGCCGCTCCGATGACCACGTGGGCATGCGCACCGAGCCCGGTGTCAGCACCATGGCCGACCTGGTGCGCGCCACGCTGCGGCTGCGGCCCGATCGCATCGTCGTGGGCGAGGTGCGTGGAGCCGAAGCACTCGACTTGCTCAAGGCCTGGGGCACGGGGCACCCCGGCGGTATCGCGACCGTGCATGCGGGTTCTGCCCACGGCGCGCTCACGCGGCTGGAACAACTGGTGCAGGAGGTTTCCGTCACCGTGCCGCGTGCGCTGATCGCCGAGGCGGTCAACGTGATCGTGTTCATCGCCGGGCGTGGCCATGCCCGGCGCGTGCAGGAGATCGCCCGCGTCGTCGGTTTCGACAGCCACGGATACCAGCTCAGCACCGATCTGATGTCTTCGTTTCCATCCATCTCATCAACTCCAGGAGAAACTTCATGACGAATCTGCGCATTTCCGTAAAACCTGTTTTGCAGGCTGCTACCGTTGTCGCGTTGTTGTGGGCCATTGCGGGGTCCGCGCATGCGGCGGGATCGAACATGCCCTGGGAAGGGCCGCTGCAGTCAATCCTGGAGTCCATTCAGGGACCGGTGGCGCGCATCATCGCGGTGATCGTCATCATCACCACCGGTCTGGCGCTGGCTTTCGGGGACACCAATGGCGGCTTTCGGAAGCTGGTGCAGATCGTCTTCGGGCTGTCGATCGCGTTCGCCGCGTCGTCCTTCTTCCTGACCTTCTTCAGCTTCTCGGGCGGGGCGGTGCTGGCATGAGCACGCCCACCGCCGACGCGCCAGGCTTTGAGGTGCCCTTGCACCGCTCGCTGACCGAACCGATCCTGATGGGCGGGGCGCCGCGCACCGTGGCTATTGCCAACGGCACGCTGGCCGCTGCCGTGGGGCTGGGATTGCAGCTGTGGCTCCCGGGCATTGCATTCTGGATCGTGGGCCATTCGCTGGCCGTCTGGGGGGCGCGGCTCGATCCGCAGTTCATGGCGGTCTTCACCCGGCACGTCAAGCACCGCGTGTTGCTGGACGTGTGACGCTGCTGGAGAGAACCCATGCTGCATCTTGCTGAATACCGCAAGCGCCCGGCGCTGCTGGCCGACTGGCTGCCTTGGGCTGGGCTGGTCGCTCCCGGCGTCGTGCTCAACAAGGACGGCGCGTTCCAGCGCACCGCCCGTTTCCGCGGGCCGGACCTGGACAGCGCGACGCAGGGCGAGTTGCTCGCGACGTCCGCGCGCCTCAACAACGCCTTGCGCCGCCTGGGGTCCGGCTGGGCCTTGTTCGTGGAGGCCGAACGCCGCGAGGCGGCGGACTACCCGGAATCCGTGTTTCCGGAGCCCTTGTCCTGGCTGGTCGATGAGGAGCGGCGTGCCGCCTTCGAGGAGGCTGACAGCCACTTCGAGAGCGTCTACCACCTGACTCTGCTCTACATGCCGCCCGAGGAGTCCACGGCGCGCGCCGCGAAGCTCCTATACGAGAACACCAAGGCCGAAGGCGTGAACTGGCGCGAACGCCTGGAATCGTTCGTTTCCGAGACCGAGCGCTTCCTGGGTCTGCTCGAAGGCGTGATGCCCGAGATTGCCTGGCTGGACGACGCACAGACCTTGACTTACCTGCATGGCACGGTCTCGACCCGGCGTCATCCGGTGGCGGTGCCCGAGGTGCCGATGCACCTGGATGCCCTGCTGGCGGACGAGCCACTGACCGGCGGGCTGGCGCCCATGCTGGGCTCCGATCACCTGCGTGTGCTGACGGTGCGCGGCTTTCCGACCTCGACCTGGCCGGGTCTGCTCGACGATTTGAACCGCCTGGGTTTTGCCTACCGTTGGAGCACGCGTTTTCTGTGCCTGGACAAGGCCGAAGCCGAGAAAGAACTGACGCGCTTGCGCCGCCAGTGGTTTGCCAAACGCAAGAACATCGTCGCGCTGTTGCGTGAGACCATCTTTCAGCAGGAAAGCCCGCTGGTCGATTCCGATGCATCGAACAAGGCGACGGACGCCGATGCGGCCTTGCAGGAACTGGGCAGCGACCAGGTGTCCTTTGGTTATGTGACCGCGACGGTCACGGTGCTGGATGCCGATGCCACGGCGGCCGACGAGAAGCTGCGCGCGGTGGAGCGGACCATCCAGGGGCGCGGCTTCGTGACGATTCCCGAGACCCTCAATGCGATCGATGCCTGGCTGTCCTCGATCCCCGGCCACGCCTATGCCAACGTGCGCCAGCCCATCGTCTCGACCTTGAACCTGGCCCACATGATGCCGGTGTCCGCCGTCTGGGCCGGGCAGGAGCGCAACCGGCACCTGGACGGCCCGCCCCTGATCGTGACGCGCACCGATGGCGCGACGCCGTTTCGGCTGGTCACGCACATCGGCGACGTCGGCAACACCTTGGTGGTCGGTCCCATCGGCATGGGCAAGTCGGTGCTGCTGGCCACGCTGGCGCTGCAATTCCGGCGCTATCCGGGCTCGCGCATCCTTGCCTTTGACATGGGGCGCTCGATCCGCGCCACCATCCTCGGATTGGGTGGCGAGCACTACGACTTGGGTGCGGATGGCGGCGCGGAGGGGACCATTTCTTTCCAGCCACTGGCTCGCATTGATCGGGATGGCTACCGGGCCTGGGCGGCCGAGTGGATCGAAGGCCGCTTGATTCAAGAAGGCGTGGCCGTCGGTCCTGCAGAGAAGGATGCAGTGTGGTCTGCGTTGAACAACCTCGCCAGCGCGCCTGTCCAGCAGCGCACCCTGACCGGCCTGTCGGTGCTGCTGCAGTCGAACGCCTTGCGCCAGGCCCTGCAGCCCTATGTGCTGGGCGGCGCCCACGGCAACTTGCTGGACGCTGACCGGGACCGGCTGGGCACGGCCGACGTGCAGAGCTTCGAGATGGAGGAGCTGATGCACAGCAAGGCCGCCATGCTGGCGGTGCTGCGCTACCTGTTCGCCCGCTTCGAGGAGCGTTTCGATGGCGCACCGACCTTGCTGATCCTGGACGAAGCCTGGGTGTTTCTGGACGACCCGGTGTTTGCCTCGCGCATCCGCCAGTGGCTCAAGACCCTGCGCAAGAAGAACGTCTCGGTGATCTTCGCCACCCAGTCACTGGCGGACATCAAGGATTCGGCCATCGCCCCGGCCATCATCGAAAGCTGCGCCAGCCGCATCTTCCTGCCGAATCCGCAGGCGACCGAGCCGCAGATCCGGGCCATCTACGAGGGCTTCGGACTCAACGGCCGGCAGATCGACATCGTCGCCCAGGCGACCCCGAAGCGGGATTACTACTACCAGTCGCGGCTGGGCAACCGGGTCTTCGATCTGGGCCTGGGGCCGGTGGCGCTGGCGTTTGCCGGTGCCTCCACGCCGGAGCACCAGCGTGACATCGACGCCGTATCGGCCTCTGTCCCCCCTTCGGACTTTGCCGCCGCCTGGCTGCGCCATCGCGGCCTCGACTGGGCCGCAGACCTCATGCTTTCGTTCCCGCCCCCTTCATCCATCGCAAAGGAGAAGCAACCATGAAGAAGACCTTGATCGCCATCGCCGCCGCCATGCTGGTGATGGCCGCGCCCGCCGCGCAGGCTCAGCGGATCGTGTTCGATCCTTCGAATTTTTCTCAGAACATCCTGACGGCCGCGCGCACGCTGGAGCAGATCAACAACCAGATCCGGCAGTTGCAGAACGAGGCGCAGATGCTGATCAATGATGCGAAGAACCTGACGGGGCTGGATTACAGCGCGCTGGCCGAGCTGCGGGCGGCGCTGTCCGCGACCAACCAGCTGATCCAGCGGGCGCTGGGACTGTCGTTCAATGTCTCGCAGATGGAAGCCGAGTTCACCCGGCTGTACCCCGATGCCTACTCGGCCTCCATAGCGGGCAGCCAGATGGCGCTGGACGCCCGCACACGCTGGCGCAACTCGCTGGAGGCCTTGCGCACCGCGACCCAGGTGCAGTCGCAGGCGGTGCAGAACTTTGCCTCGGACGAGCAGACGCTGGCGAATCTGGTGAACCGCAGCCAGTCGGCGGTGGGGGCCTTGCAGGCGATGCAGGCCACCAACCAGCTGCTGGCCCTGCAATCCCGCCAAGCCATGCAGGCGCAGCAGCTGCAGATCACCCAGGACCGGGCTGTCGCCCTGGAACAGGCGCGCCAGGTGGCGGTGCAGGAACGTGCGCGCGAGGTACGGCGGCGGTTCCAGGGGGAGGGCACGGCCTACACGCCGCATTCCGTGAATTTCTACGGCCACTGAGGGGTGGCGATGAAGCATCTCCTCATTCCGATCGCAGCGGCCCTGGTGCTGGCGGGCTGCAGTCCGTCCGCACCGCCCGATTCCGTCGAAGCGCTGGCCGTCAATCTGGCGCGCCTGAAGGAACTGCGCGCGCAGTGCAAGGCCGATCACGAGAAGCTGGGCGATGTCCTGTGCAACCGCGTGGCCCAGGCCACGCGGCGCCGCTTCATGGGCGAGGGCCAGTCGCCGTACGCGAACGATCCCGTGTCGAAGGATGGGGCGCCATGAACGACCTGTCCGTCATCGATCGCTTTCTGGATGTCTTCTCGCGCTACATCGATTCGGGTTTCGGCATGCTGCGCGGTGAGGTGGCTTTCCTGACCACCACGCTGGTGGTGATCGACATGACGCTGGCCGGGCTGTTCTGGGCCATGAGCCACGCCAGCGGGCATGGCGAGGACGTGATCGGCAAGCTGATCAAGAAGGTGCTTTATGTGGGGGCCTTCGCTTTCATCATCGGCAACTTCAACAGCCTGGCGGGCATCGTGTTCCGGTCCTTTGCGGGGCTGGGTCTGGTGGCATCGGGGTCCACGGTGACGCAGGCGCAGCTGCTGCAGCCGGGGCGGCTGGCCCAGGTGGGCGTCGATGCCGGGCGGCCCATCATGGCGCAGATCAGCGACCTGACGGGTTTCCCCGAGGTGTTCGCCAACCTCGACGTCATCGTGGTGCTGTTCCTGGCGTGGCTGGTGCTGATCGTCTGTTTCTTCATCCTGGCGGTGCAGCTGTTCGTCACGCTGATCGAGTTCAAGCTGACCACGCTGGCGGGCTTTGTGCTGGTGCCGTTTGCGCTGTGGAACAAGACAGCGTTTCTTGCCGAGCGGGTGCTGGGCAATGTGGTGTCGTCGGGCATCAAGGTGCTGGTGCTGGCCGTGATCGTGGGGATCGGCTCAGGCTTGTTTGCCGAGTTTCGGACGCCGCCTGGGACTGAACCCTCGATCGACCACGCACTGACCATCATGCTGGCCGCGCTGGCGATGTTCGGCCTCGGCATCTTTGGGCCCAGCATCGCGACCGGGCTGGTGTCGGGTGCGCCGCAGCTCGGTGCCGGTGCCGCGGCCGGTACGGCCCTGGGTGCTGTGGGTCTGGCGGTGGCCGGGGGTGCGGCCATTGCCGCGAGCGGCGCGGCGGTTGCGGCCGGTGCGCGCATGGCACCGGGGGCCGCACGCTCGGCCATTGGTGGCGGTGCCGCCGCAGCGCGGTCGGCAAGTGCGCTGGCCAGCAGTGCGAAGTCCGCCTACCAGGCGGGTGCCGCGGCCTCGGGCGGTGGCGGTGTCCGCGCCGCCGGTGCCGGCCTGGCCAACGTCGCCAAGACCGGCGCCAGTGCCGCAGGGCAGCGTGTTGCGGCAGGGGCCAAGGCGGTCAAGGACCGGGTGGCGAGTTTTGTGTCTGAAGCCGCTGCGCCCGCCCAGGCGGTTTCGGCCGCTGGGGCCGGCGCAGCCGAACAAGAGCCGGCACCGGGGCCGGCACCCGCCTGGGCGAAACGCCTGCAGCGCCAGCAGCGCATCTCGCACGGCGTGTCCACCGTCGCCCACACCTTGCGTTCGGGGGACCACGGAGGCAGTGGCGCTAGCCCGAGCTTGCGCGACCACTCGAATTCATGACCAGGAGATTCAGCGATGCTGTTTAAACGACCCCAGGTGCGGTACTCGGAAACGCCCGAGCCCATCACCCCGTACCAGGCTGCCGGGCAGGTCTGGGACCAGCGCATCGGCAGCGCGCGCGTGCAGGCCCGGAACTGGCGGCTGATGGCCTTCGGCAGTCTGTCGCTGGCCTTGCTGATGGCCGGCGGTCTGGTGTGGCGCTCGGCGCAGTCCATCGTGACGCCCTATGTGGTGGAGGTGGACAACGCGGGCCAGGTGCGCGCGGTCGGTGAAGCGGCCACGCCGTACAAGCCCACCGACGCGCAGATCGCCTACCACCTGGCGCGGTTCGTGACCGATGTGCGGTCCTTGTCGATCGATCCCATCGTGGTGCGGCAGAACTGGCTGCAGGCCTATGACTACACCACCGACCGGGGCGCGGCCACGCTGAACGACTACGCCCGCACCAACGACCCGTTCTCGCGCATCGGGCAGAACTCGGTGGCCGTGGAGGTCACCAGCGTCGTGCGGGCCAGCGACAGCTCGTTCCAGGTGCGCTGGATTGAACGCAACTATGCCAGCGGTGCGCCCTCCGGGACGGAGCGCTGGACGGCCGTGCTGTCGATTGCGCTGCAGCCGCCGCGCACCGAGGAGCGGCTGCGCAAGAACCCGCTCGGCATTTACGTCAACGGCCTGTCCTGGAGCCGTGAACTTGAATCGGTTGAAGGAGCCAAGAAGCCATGAAGACACAGATCCGGATTTACGTATTGCCGCTGATCCTGGCGGCGACACTCTTGAACATCGCTGGTTGTGCCGCCCAGGGCAAGCCGCCCGTCATCACCCTGGACGAGCCCGTGGCCGCGCAACGGCTGCCGGATCCACCCAAGCCCGTCGAAGTGGTGGAGGTGTCGAAGCCTTTGCCCCTGCCGGAGCAGCTCAAACCGTTGCCGTTACCTTCCACGGTGCAGAGCCTCGGGCCGGTGGCTGAGCCCGCCGATGAAAAGCTGCGCGTTTCACGGGCCAATGAAGAAGCCCGCATCGCCCCGACGCGCGAGGGCTACGTCAACGCGATCCAGGTCTGGCCCTATGCCGATGGCGCGCTGTACCAGGTCTACGCCAGCCCCGGCCGCGTGACCGTGATTGCATTGCAGGAGGGCGAAGAACTGGTGACCGTGTCTGCCGGTGACACGGTGCGCTGGATCGTGGGCGACACGGCCAGCGGTGCAGGGGCCACACTGCGCGTGAACATTCTGGTGAAACCCACCCGCGTTGGCCTGAAAACCAACCTGGTCATCACGACGAACCGCCGCACCTATCTGCTGGAGCTGTCCTCGACGCCGCAGGCCTGGATGGCTTCGGTGTCCTGGGACTACCCGAAGGACAGGATGCTGGCTTTGCAGCGCCAGGCGCAGAAAGCCCAAGCTGCCGCGCCCGTGGATTCGGGTCTTTCGCTGGAGCAAATCAAGTTCCGCTATGCCATCACGGGTGACAGCCCGTCGTGGAAGCCGCTGCGGGCATTCGATGACGGGCAGCGGGTCTACATCCAATTCCCCGGCGGCATTGCGCAAGGCGAACTGCCGCCACTGTTCGTCATTGGCCCGCAGGGCGACGGGCAACTGGTGAACTACCGGTTTCGCTCGCCGTATTACATCGTGGACCGCTTGTTCGGCGCGGCAGAGCTGCGGCTGGGTGACAAACAGGCGCAGGTGGTGCGCATCGAGCGCACCGATGGTGTGGGTGGCGTGGGCAACCCGGCACGGAGTCACTGAGCATGAGCGCGCCCGAAACAGCGGAGACACCGCGAGGAGCGCAGAAGGCCGATCCTCAAGGCATGGCCCTGCGCAGTCCGCCCCGACCCGTGGTGCGGCTCAACCGCCGTATGCTGGTGATTCTGGCCGGATTGCTGGCGGCCCTTGTGCTGGGCGCGACGCTGTGGTCGCTGCAACCGGCCAAGCACGCCAAGGATACGGCGGCCGAGCTGTACAACGTGGACCGTGTCTCGCGAGCGGAAAACCTGGACCAACTGCCCAAGGACTACTCGAAGCTGCCACCGCCGGCCAGGCCCGCGGTTCCGGTACTGGGTGAGCCGCTGCCCGGGGACTTGGGGCCTGCGATTCTCCATGCGGAGCGGAACGCCAATGCCAACGTGTCGGCGGCGTACAACGATCCGGCGCATGCGGATCGGCTGGCACGGTTGCGGGATGCCGAGGAAGCTGCGCGCGCATCGGTGTTCTTCCGCAGCAGTGGTGGTGCCAAGGCGGCTTCGGCTGGAACGGCGACCGGCAGTCCTGTGGCACCAGCATCGGTACAGGCTTCGGGTAACCAGCCGTTCAATCCGTTGGCGTCGGCACTGGCATCCAATTCGTCGCCAACGGCATCGACCGATCCGACTGCCGCTCAGAACCTGCAGGCACAGAAGCAGGCGTTTGTCGCCAATGCGGGCGATGTGGCCACGCGCAATCCGGGTGGTCTGCAATTGCCGGCGTCGCCCTACCAGGTGATGGCGGGAACCATCATTCCGGCTGCGCTGGTGACGGGCATCAACTCCGACTTGCCGGGGCAGGTGATTGCCAACGTGACGGAGGCGGTCTACGACACGGCGACGGGGCGGTACTTGCTGATCCCGCAGGGCTCACGGTTGGTCGGGCGCTACGACAGCCAGGTGTCTTTCGGGCAGCGGCGCGTCTTGCTGGTGTGGACGCGGCTGATCCTGCCGGATACGTCGTCGATTGCGCTGGACCGCTTGCCGGGGATCGACCCGGCAGGTTATGCCGGGCTGGAGGATGGAGTGGACTGGCATTGGGACCGCATCCTCGCTGGCGCTGCGCTGTCCACGCTGCTGGGCGTGGGGGCCGAGCTGGCTGCGCCAGAGAGTCGGACGGATGGCAACCGCGTTGTCATTGCCGCGCGGCAGGGCGTGCAGGACACGGTGAACCAGGTTGGCCAGGAGATCACCAAGCGGAACATGAGCATCCAGCCGACGCTGACGATTCGGCCGGGGTTTCCGGTGCGGGTGATGGTGAGCAAGGATCTGATCTTGCGGCCTTACCAGCCGCTGTTCTTCCAGAGGGGGTCTTCGCAATGAGTACGTCCGTTAGTAAGCTGCGGCTGGGGCCGCTGCCCAAGACCGAAACGGTGAAGCTGACGATTGCGCTGACGACGGCATTGAAGGCTGATCTGGAGCGCTATGCCGCGCTGCATGCGCAGGCATACGGGGAGCCTGTTGATGCCGTCACGCTGATCCCGCACATGTTGGAGGCGTTCATCATGCGGGATCGAGGGTTCAAGGCGCTGAAGATCAAGTTGCCGAGACCACGCGTGGGGGAAGGCGGCTGACGGGGCTTTTGCCACGGACAAAAGACTCGCCTTTTGCACGCCAGTGCCGACCACCGCAGGCCCTGTGATGATGGGTTGATTGGATTTTGTTGCAAAAATAGTATTTCGTTTTAAAAATAGCACGTGAGAAGGCGATAAACATTTTGGCTTGATTGGAAATTGTGGTATTTTTCCAATATGGATAGAACTCCACGACACGCTCTAATCAAGAAGCTTCAGACCAGCCTGCCGCGCGGTATGCCGTTCGATCTGGCAGCCCTGGAGCGCATCGGCGTGTCCGCTCAACTGGTGGCTCATTACGCCGAAAGCGGCTGGGTCGATCGACTGGGGCAGGGTGTCTATGCGTTTGCGGGTGACACGCTGAACGCGCATGGTGCGATCAAGTTCCTGCAAACCCGTGTGACGGGGTTGCATGTGGGAGGTAAGAGTGCGTTGGCCCTCCAGGGTGTGCGCCACAACCTCGCGATGCGGGAGGCGTTGGTGCTGTGGGGCGATGTTCGATTTGCGCTGCCAGCGTGGTTCACCTCACGATTTCCATCGCGCTATGTGGCTGCCAGATTGTTCAGCTGGCCGGACAGCACCCTGGCCGACAATAGCGTGACAACGCCGCCCGGCGTGTCTGAGGGCTTGCGCGTATCGGTCCCCGAACGTGCAGTCCTCGAACTGCTTTACGAGGTGGGTACGCACCAGGGTCTGGAAGAGGCGCGCAACCTGTTCGATGGCCTGCGCAACTTGCGCAAGGATGTTCTGGGCGAGCTGTTGCAGTCCTGCACCAGCATCAAGGCCGTCCGCCTGTTCTTGACCTGGGCTCGCGAAACCGGCGTGGTCGACGTGGATGCCCTGCAGCACCAGTACACGTTGCCCGTCGGCAGCGACAAGCGCTGGATCACTCGCATGAAAGATGGCAACCTGTTGAGCCTGAAACCCCATGGATAAAGCCTACGCCGACACGGTTCGCCTGCTGCTGACCGCAGCGCCCGATGTGTTTGCCAACGACATCTTCGCCATGAAGGGCGGAACCGCCATCAACCTGTTCGTGCAGGACATGCCGCGCCTCTCGGTCGATATCGACGTGGTCTACACACCCTGGCAGACCCCGCGCGAGCAGGCATTGAAAGCCATCAGCAATGAGCTCGACGCCATTGCCGGTCGGTTGGTCCAGTTGGGACTGACCACGCGCAAGGTCTCCTCCAAAGAACTCGGCGACACCAAGCTGCTGATCGAGAACGCCGAAGCCCAGGTCAAGGTCGAAGTCAACGTGGTTTTTCGTGGCACGGTCCTCCCGGTCGAGCGCTATCCATTGAGCCCGAAGACCGCCGGCCTGTTCAGCATGGCGCTGGAACTGCCAGTTCTGGCACCTGCGGAGCTTTATGGCAGCAAGCTGGTCGCGGCCATGGATCGCCAGCATCCCCGTGACTTGTTTGACGTGTTGCAGATGTTCGAATCCGGGGACTTGTCGGACGCGGCCGTGGAATGCTTCGTGACCTACCTGGCCGGACACAACCGGCCTACCCACGAAGTACTGTTCGGCAATGAAAAAGACATCGCCCATGAGTACCATCAGAACTTCGCGGGCATGACCATCGAGCCGGTTGGGCTCGATGCTCTGCTGGAGACACGGGCCAGGCTGCGAGAGGAACTTCCGCAACGGCTGACGGCGAACCAGAGGCAGTTTCTGGTCGGCCTGGTCCGCGCACAGCCCGACTGGACCTTGCTGCAATGTCCGCATGCTTTCGAGCTACCAGCGTTGCGATGGAAGGTGGGCAACCTGCAGACCTTCAGCCAGCGTCGGCCGGCGGACTTTAAAAAGCAGGCGGCGGCTCTGGAGGACTTCCTGGCGTGACGTCGAAGTGGGAAGACCATGGCAGGCTGATCGAGGTTGCCCTCCCAGAAGCTTCTGCACCGTACGGATATCACTGCGGCTTCTAGAAAGGGGGTGCTGCCTTCTAAAACGGCAACGCATCCCTACATTCCGTTATCCTCGCGGGGTAGTACCTAACCCAGAGCCGCAGGATCCCATGACTTCCACTTTTGCCGACCGCATTGCCGCGATGAACGCGATGTACCGCTTGGCTGCCTACGACACCCCGAACGTTCCAGACGATGTCGCCGGCCGCCTGGTCAAGTTCAAAGCGACCTTGATGGACGAAGTGCATGAGGTAGACGACATCGTCGCCATGGCGAAGTCCGGGGCGTCCAAGCTTGATGTGGCAGTCGCTATCGCCGACCTGCTGGGTGACATCATCGTTTACTGTCGCTCCGAGGCGCTCAAGTACGGCTTGCCCCTTGAGGAGGTCTTGGACGTCATCATGGACAGCAACGAAAGCAAGTTGGGGGAAGATGGCAACCCCATCTACGACCAGAACGGGAAATTCCTGAAAGGCCCCAACTACTGGAAACCCGAACCCAAAGTTCGCGAGCTTATTGCAAGGTCCATGTCCGAGGCCGGCTGACCAATTCGAGAAAGGTGACGAGGAGCCCGCATGGACCCGCTTATCCTTGCTGATGGTTGGACGCTCGAAAGCATCGAGCAGTCAATGCATCGCGTTGTGGCGAGCGGCGGCGCCCCATTGCAGGTCAACAAGGATTTCGTCGGACGGCGCAAAGGTGCCCTGCACGACGCTGCTCGCTTGCAACTTCTCGCCACCTGGGCGCGTCTGGCAAAGGAACGACGCCTCCAATACCACGCTGCCAACCAGGTTCAGTCGATTCTTGGGGAGCTCTGCGACTACGCCCCAGGCATTGCAGCGCTGCGCCTATGCGAAGGAATCACCGTTGGTGAACAGTTCATTCCCAGGAGAGCAGCGCTAGAGCCAGCAGCCGAGAAGATGGCCTGGACTGATCAGCTTCTTTGGGGACGCATCATTAGGGGACGGACGATTGACTTCACGTGCGTCAGTGGCTCGAAGGTCCAATACCTTAGGCCGTTGTTCACGGTTCGCAACACGCGTGCTGTCAAGCGCAAGGAGGGAATGTTTCTAGTTCTCAGAGCGCTCAGCGACTTCGTTGCGAAATCGGACGCAGATCACATACCGCACACGTTCCTCAAGTCCTGTGCAGTGTTCGCATCTGAGCTGATGAAGAACACACAGGAGCACGCGACTCGCGACCATGCCGGGCAACCGTATTTGGAGCACGTCGAGGGGCTTATCATCAGCTGGCAGGAAATGCTCGAAGAGTCCTTCAAAGGGGATTTCGCAGGTCATCCGCGCTTGAAGGAGTTCTGGGAACGCGAGCAGGCGCCGGTCCGTGCTGGCGCCACTACAGCGCTGCGGTGCTTGCAGCTCAGCTTCTTTGACACCGGACCAGGTTTTGCAAGCAGAACTACAGGCAAGATTCTTTCGGGCCTGTCGCCCGAAGATGAGCGCAAGGCGCTGCTGGACAGCCTGAAGAAGAACGCTTCGACAAAGAACGAGGCCGGCGCCGGCAACGGCTTGCCTGACGTGCTCGAAGCACTTCGGGAGGTCGGTGGGCTGATGACCATTCGGTCTGGTCGCCTGAACCTCTTCAATGCATTCACGCCTGGCGAGGAGCGAGACTTGTTTGAATTCGACGATTGGGCTGCCCGGGACCTTGCACCGGCCGTTGGCTCAGTCGTTTCTCTGCTTCTTCCCATCAGACGATGATGCGCAAGGCGTACTCGTTCTCTGCCAGCGGCACCTGCACGTCGTCGGGGTATGACCTGGAGGCGCTGTGTGTCTTCTTTGACACAAAGCGTCCCATCAGCGGCCTTGACTTCTTCGACGAGCTGGCGACGTCGCTTCAAGGCGTTCAATCGCTACCCGACTGCGTCCTCATCATCGCCGATGCGCCACACCTCGGGACGCTGCATCAGTACTGGACACAGACTTCAGGACAGCAACAGGTCTTCCAGCAAAGGGGCGTACACAAGGGAACCCCCTTCGTCAAGGGCTATTACTTCGCGACCTGGAATCCAAGCACTGGATTGAACTTGGCACACACGCAGGGAGCGTCCAGTCACGCACCCTTCAGCTTACCGCTGCAGTCGTTCGTCAACCAGGGACTCAAGGCCTTGGTGATGAACAACCCTGTAGTGCAGGTTGCTCCGGCCGGACATGTCTTCAAACATCCGTCCAAGACGGTCAACAAGCTGTTCGTTCAAGCGCGCGAGCTGGCAACCAGCGAAGCAGAGCTTGCCTTCGTTAGCAGATGCTTAGTAGTCCGGTTCAGAAGTTCGCACACGTATTGTTCAAGCCGCGAGTTTCGGGTGTTGAGTTTCAGCGTAGCGAGAGCGCATACGCGCCATCAGCGCGTTGAGGTCGGCTCGGGTGAACTTCCACTCGAACGGATGGGCGATGCTCTCGTAGTAGCGCTCGAAGTCTTCCAGCCGATCAGCAACCGCCTGCAGGCAAGTGAAGTCGTTGGGCGTGAGCGCCTTGCGCTGCACGATGGAGAAGTAGATCTCGATCTGGTTGAGCCAGCTCGCGTGCACCGGTGCGTGGACGGGTACCAATCGCGGATGGGCCTGGGTCAGGCGCCGCACGCAGGCCTCGCCGCGATGAGACGAGCCGTTGTCCATGATCCAGAACACCCGGCGTGCCTGGTTGTACGGCCACTGGCTCATGACCTGATCGACCAGGCGCTCGAATGGCGCGATGCCGGTGGTCGTCTCGCAGCGACCGAACACCTTGGCGCGGTGCACATCCAGGGCGGCCAGGTAGGCCCAGGCGCCGCGGCGCTCGTACTCGTGCTCCACGCGCATCGCTTCGCCGGGACGGCCGGGCAAGCTCGGATGCACGCGCACGCGCGCCTGGATGCTGGTCTTCTCGTCGGTGGAGATGACGAACTCGTCCTTGCGCAACGCCTGGCCCTGCCAGCAGCGTGCGTAGAGGTCCAGAATGCGCGCTGCCTTGGCCTGGAAGTCAGGGTCGCGGGGAAATATCCAGCAGCGGTGCTGCCACGGCCGGATCGCATCCTCGTGCAACCAGCGCCACACCGTACTGTCACTGATGCGCGCCACCAGGCCCGTGCGTTGCGCATGGCGTGCTACATCAGCCACGCTCAGGCGCGACAGCGGCACGCCCAGCGTGGCCGGCAGCTCGCAGGCCAGCGCCTTGATCTCAACGGTGAGCTGTGGGGGAAAAGACCCGGGGGCGTCCCGGGCGGGCTCGCTCTTCGAGGCCCGCCAATCGCTCCCGAAAGAAGCGCTGGCGCCACTGGCTGACCACCTCGCGGCGCGTGTCCAGGCGCGCGGCGATTTCGTCGTTGTCGATACCGGCAGCGGCCATCAGGATCATCTTGGCGCGAATGACTTCGAAGTAAGGCAACGTATATTTGGCCGCCCGCCGACTCAACTCGGCCTGCTCATCGGCCGACAGTTCGATATGGAATGGGCTTTTTCTTGGCATCAGCAGATCCTCCTCGAAGGGTGCTGCCAAAAATGCCATATGCGGTCGGAACGGTCAAGAAATATACGTGCGTATATTTATGAAAGTGCCTACTTAGCCTGTGAGCTGCCAGCCTTGCGAGAGGCAGGCCTCACGCAGGTCTACATCGACACCATGGGCATCTACTCGCTCGTTCGCGAGGCCCTGACCTTTGCAGGGAGCACCGCCAGCGTGCACAGCTTCCACTCCTATGAAGAGCTGTCTGAACTGTCGCCTCCCACTGAACCTTACTGTGTCGTCATCTCAGCGTCGACCAGCGGCGGCATGGCCCGTACGCTTCGCGACGAGCAAGGCTTCGAGGCCGAGCGTCTCATGACGCTCATTGACGCTAGTCGCACTGGCCGCTATGAAAAGGTTTTGGTCGCACTCGACGACGTGGACCCGTCTTACAGGAAGCAGCTAGTTGATGGCACTGAGACACAGATAGAGCTGTTCGGCGAGCATTTCTCCTCCAAGGCGAAGCCGCCGCGCGCAGTCACGCTTGGGCAGCCGCACGCGCCGAAGCGTCTCCACGACTTCCTTGAGGAGTTGGGCATTGGAGGTGTGCTGAACCTCAATTCGACGCCCCGTGGTAGTTCCACTTCTCGGCTGGTGTGCATGGATAGCTCCGTGGCGGGCAACAACCCGCAGCTGCATCACTGGCTGAACGCCGAGATTTCTTGGCGCGTAGCAGTGGCCATCGACCACGTCATTCACGCGGATGACGTCGGGTCCAAGAACCTCGCTGACATCGCAGCAACCAAGCTTCACGCCGCCAAAGATTCCATCACGCGACCCACGGTTACCGCGTATGCGGACCTCTCACCAACGACGCTGAAGTCTTCGAATGGCGTGCTGGTCGTGCAGGCCGTTGCAGGGGACGGCGGTCTGCTGCGGGAAATCAGTCGGGACTTGCGAGAGTTCCTGAAGCCTCATGTGCCTCGTCACTTCCTCGCGGGCTTGGGACTACCTCAGAGCGAAGAGACTTGGCAAAGGCTTCAGCAGTTTCTCGTGAAAAACGCTAGCTCAAGAGACTACGGGTTCTCCGCTTGGCTTGTGCTTCCCATTGGCTCGGATGGCACAACGAGTGCATGGCAGGCTTATAGTGACCTGGCGGCAGCAGCGCAGGTCAGAAGCCTCTCGATTGCCGGTGTCGACTCATCTGTGCTTGAGAGCTCGGTTCAACAGGCAATTCAGTTGGTGCAAGGCGCGTTCGGCGGATTCCTCCCAACCAACGCCGGTGCTCCGTTGGGCCTCACTGATGGATTTGTGTTCTTCGGAAAGGTCTTCGACGGCCGCTTGGACCAAGTGCCGGTCAGCACAACGTATGCGACGGTTGCGTCAGTCCTGCAAGCCGCAAGAGACCTCGCCAATCCAACGAATCAACTCAAGCCGACGGGGTACGAATCGGTCGTGCTCTCGCCAGAGAACTTCCTCAGGTTCAACGACAACCTCCTGCAGGCGTGCATCCTAAGGGCGGCCCATCCTTCAGAGCTGGACTATTCATCCAGCCCTCATCTTAGCCGCTTGATGAAGGAGTTTCTCCTGAAGCTGTTCACGCGGCACGGGCACGCGTACGGTGCAGCAGCGTTGGAGTTCGCCGCCGCACTTGCTGCGGGTCGACTACGCTTGGCCGCCAACCACCGGCAGGAACTGCGAGAAAAGACCATTCAGCTTCTCGCTGGAGCGTCGAGTCCTCTCTTGGGCTTCATTTGTCTCATGGAATAACCGTTTCGTCAGTCAATTGCTGCAGGCCTGTGTTACGCCTCAATACGCCACGACAGGTGGCCGTCCGAGGGGCGCCACGGCAAGCTGTGAGCCTGATGTTCTCAGGAGGACTCTGCATGTCTATCAACGAATCCGGGGGAAGCGAAAGGTCCGGTATTGACGCCTCAAAAGCAATGACCGCCGCGCCCGCTTTCTTCCGCATCGCCGACGTAATGCGCATCACGGCTTTGAGCCGGGCGACCGTGTACCGTCGCATCGCAGACGGCATCTTCCCCGCGCCCGTGCACTTGGGGGGACGGGCCTGCGGCTGGACGCCGAAGGCGCTTCAAGCTTGGATAGATGATCCTGGTGGATATCGTGCGCCTGGCCGATTCGATGACAAAAATGCTGGGTCAAAGATGCAGCCGTCCGAATCGTTGGCGAGGGCAGGGCGCTCGCAACGGCCGGGCGGCAATCAGGCTTCGGCCAGAATCGCATCGATGCGCTCGCCGAGCTTGCGCCAGGCGTCGCGCTTCTCGTCGGCATAGTCGTGGTGCATGTAATGCCGACGGACCTTGCTGCCGGGCATTACGTGGTTCTGGCAGCGGTCGATGACGTCCAGGCCCACGCCCAACGCCTGCATCATCGTGGCTGCAGTACGGCGCAGGTCGTGCGGCGTCCATTCGCCGTTCTCCCCCTTGGATAGGACCAGGGTGTCGTCATTGCGTCGGTTCTTGAGCGGCTTGCGGTTCTTGAACCGCATTTGCCGATCGCCGACCTGCTTGGACACGGTCTTGACGTTGATGTGTCCCTTTTGGTGGCGGGCGGGGAAGCACCATTCACTTTTGTCGTCGCCCGTGCCAGTGATTTCGTGAAGGGCCTTGAAATGGCGCAGCGCGAAGTCCGACAGGTAGACCTGCCAGTCCACGCGTGTCTTGGTGTTCTCACGCGGCACGAACCAGGTGCCCGCGTCGAGGTCGACGTGTTCCCAGCGGGCCATCAGCAGTTCGCCGATGCGGCATGCCGTGCCGAGGCATAGCCAGAGAGCCAGTTGCGTTTCGTGCTGTAGTGGGCGGTCAGCGCTGCGCCGGTTGTCGGCAGCTTCATACTGTTCCTGTGTTGTGGCAAAGATGTTGCGCAGCTCGCGGATTTCGGCGGGCTGCAGGATGCGCTCACGGATGACGGGTTCGTACCCGGTGGGCACCACCTGCTTGGTCTCCACCAATTCGGCCGGATTCCCATCAACCAGCAGGGCCTTCCACGGCTGCCGTTTGATGGCCCAGCGATACATCTGCCGCACCTCGACCAGCATGCGTTCCGCCGTGCGGCCGCGCCCACGGACCCGGCCGACTTTGCGCAGCGCGTCGCGCAGTTCGGTGTCGGTGATCAAGCGGACTGGCTGCTTGCCGAGTTTGGGCAGGATGTCTTTCTCGAAGGTACGGCGCAGTTCCGCGTTGCCATCGGCGCGCTGCACGCCGTCGGCGATCCAGGCGTCGAACATGTCCTGTAGTGTGGAGGCCTCCCGCTTGCGTTGGATCTCCGCCGCAATCAAGGCTTCGCGCTGTGCTGCTTGCTCGGCTTCTCGCTCCATGAGTGCCACGCGGGGATCGGCACCTGCGGCGATGCGGGCGCGCTCATGGGCTGCGGTTTCCCGTGCAGCTGCGAGTGATACATCCGTGGCGCTGCCGAGGGCGAGCTTGCTGCGCTTGCCATCGAAGCTGTACACCAGCAGCCATGACTTGAAGCCGGTGGGAAGTACGCGAAGGAACAGCCCACCGCCATCGGCGATCAGTCGTTCCTTGTCCATGGGTTTGGCGGTCTTGACCGCTCGATCCGTTAACTGGTGCAGTGCCATTCAGGCCTCCCGGCGAAGGGGGTTCGAAGGGGCTTGGGTGGGTACTGTTCCCATGGATTCGGCTAACCCGCTACCCCCGGCGTAATGGGAACAGAATACCCTAAAAAACGCTTCCGTGGGAACACCGTGGGAACAGTTTGCACGCGCTTGAAAAATACCGCCTCGGACGTCTTGAGACGTATCTAGATAAATAATTCTTTTTAAATCAACAAGTTATGATGAAAAATCCGATTTCGGAACGTCTCATGGCGTCGCACTAAGTTGGTGCATTTCTGTGAAATTACCGTCTGTCACGCCGGGGGTCGCGGGTTCGAGTCCCGTCCACTCCGCCAAAACAAAAGCCGTTTCAAGTGCAAGCTTGAAACGGCTTTTTCTTTTGCTTCGCGCGTGCGACGATTCGGCTTTCAGCGCACGTTGAAGCGATCGAAGCCGTACATTACGGCCACGACCAGCAGCGCGGCCAGTGGGCCGGCGGCCGGGTGCAGCAGCGATGCGAGCAGCGGCGCGATCAGCACCAGGTGGCGCAGCCCCCAGCCGTAGAGCAGGCCCGCGCGGCGCAGGTAGTCCGCGCCGGTGCCGGCCCAGCGCCGCCGCGTGTCCGAGTCGACCGGCATGGCCGCGATGAAGCCCGCGTGGTTGTAGTAGCGCACGGCCATGGCCGAGCAGACCAGCGAGGCGAACAGCATGGCCATCAGCAGCAGTTCCAGCGCCAGGCGCACCGTGAGCTGCAGCTGGCCCGCCTGCGCGCTGCCGTGCAGCGCGGGTGCGGCAAGGGTCATGCTGCCCATCAGCGCGAGCACCGCGGTCGAGGCTGCCATGGTGGCGGACATCATGGAGTTGCGCAGCGTCTGCACCGCCAGGATCTCCGAGCCCTTGTGCTGGGACACGGCTTGGAACCAGTCTTCGCGCAAGCCGGCGTGGGCCGTGCGGGCCAGTCGGGCTGGACGGCGGCGCTGCACGACCAGCAGCGCGGCCTCGTAGGCCAGCAGGATGGCCGCGGTGGCCAGCGCGGCCATCCAGGATGGGGATTCACTCACGGCCGATTCAGCGCTTGCGCCGCTCGATCAGCTCGAACAGGCCCATGCCGGCCAGCATGGCCGCGACGAACAGCAGGGCCTTGGCCTCGCCCATGCCCAGCGCCACCAGGCCGGGGCCTGGGCAGAAGCCGGCGATGCCCCAGCCGATGCCGAACAGCAGGCTGCCGCCGACCAGGCGACGGTCGATGCTGCGGCTCGTGGGCAGGCGCATCTCGGCGCCGATCAGCGAGACCGTGCGCTTGCGTGCCAGGAAGAAGGCGATGCTGCCCACGGCGATGGCGCCTGCCATGACGAAGGCCAGCGAAGGGTCCCAAGGCCCCGCGAGGTCCAGGAAGCCCAGTACCTTGGCCGGGTTGGCCATGCCGGAGACGATGAGGCCGATGCCGAACACCAGGCCGGCGAGCAGGGAAGTCAGAGAGGCCATGTGAACTCCTTTTGCAGGCTCAGGTGCCGGCCAGGTGGCGCAGCAGGTAGACCGTGAGAAAGCCCGCGCCCATGAAGGCGCCTGTGGCGGCCAGCGAGCGCGGCGACAGCCGCGACAGGCCGCAGACGCCGTGGCCGCTGGTGCAGCCCGAGCCGTAGCGCGTGCCCACGCCGACCAGCAGGCCGGCCAGCACGATGGCGCCCGAGCCGGCGTCGATGCGTGGCGCCGGCAGCTGGGTGAACAGCGCGTAGACCAGCGGCGCCGCTACCAGGCCGGCCACGAAGGCCAGGCGCCAGGCCAGGTCGCCGCGGGTCGGCTTGAGCAGGCCGCCGAGGATGCCGCTGATGCCGGCGATGCGGCCGTTGAGCAGGGCGAACATGGCGGCGGCCAGGCCGATCAGCAGGCCACCTGCCAAGGCCGTCCAGGGGGTGAAGGCATTCCAGTCCAGGGTCATGAAGTCTCCGACTTGGGGCAGTAAAGACGGTAGAGCACCGCCAGGATGTCCAGCATCGCCGGGTCGGCCACGCTGTAGAAGATGTGCTTGCCCTGGCGCCGCGTCGCCACCACCTCTTCGCTGCGCAGCACGCCGAGTTGCTGCGACAACGTGGGCTGGCGGATGTCCAGTGCCTCCTCGAGTTCGCTCACGCAGGCCTCGCCCAGCGAGAGCTGGCACAGCAGCAGCAGGCGGTCTTCGTTGGCCAGCAGCTTGAGGGTGCCGACGGCCTGGGCCGCGCCTTGGCGCAATCTTTGCGGGTCGATGACGAGGTGTCGGGGTTTCATGGTGGGCATTCGATTTGACAACAATATACAAAAAAATATAATGTGTGTCAATGAACTGTTTGGCACGCAAAGGAGCAGACGCCATGACCGCCAAAACCACCACCCAGGGCTTCTTCGACCCAGCCACCTGGACCGTGTCCTACGTGATCTGGGAGCACGCCGGCCGCCACGCCGCGATCGTCGACCCGGTGCTGGACTACGACCCCAAGTCCGGCCACACCCGCACCGACTCGGCCGACCGGCTGCTCGCCTACGTACAGGCGCAGGGCCTGAGCGTGGACTGGATCCTCGAGACCCATGCCCATGCCGACCACCTGTCGGGCGCGCGCCAGCTGCAGCAGCAGGTGGGCGGGCGCATCGCGATCGGTGAGCACATCCGCGAGGTCCAGGCCAGGTTCAAGAAGCTGTTCAATCTGGAGCGCGGCTTCCTGCCCGACGGCAGCCAGTTCGACCACCTGTTCAAGGACGGCGAGCGCTTCCGCATCGGCGAGGTCGAGGCGCAGGCGCTGTGGGTGCCGGGCCACACGCCGGCCGACATGGCCTACCTGATCGACGGCGCGGTGTTCGTCGGCGACACGCTGTTCATGCCCGACCTGGGCAGCGCGCGGGCCGACTTCCCCGGTGGCGACGCGCGACAGCTGTACCGCTCGATGCGCCGCCTGCTGGCCCTGCCGCCCGAGACGCGGCTCTACATGTGCCACGACTACCCGCCCGGCGAGCGCGAACCGCAGTGGCAGACCACGGTGGGCGAGCAGCGCGCGCACAACGTCCACGTGCACGACGGCATCGAGGAGGAGGCCTTCGTGGCCCTGCGCCAGGCGCGCGACGCGACACTCGAGGTGCCGGCCCTGATCCTGCCCGCTATCCAGGTCAACGTGCGCGCCGGCCAGTTGCCGCCGCCCGACGACAACGGCATTTCCTATCTGCGCATCCCGCTCGACGCTCTGCCCGCCGGGCCGCGCGCGACTTGACCGGCCTCACGGCCGGTGCATGCTTCACACTCCCCTCAGGGCTTGCCGAGCGCGCGCGCCACGGCCGGGTGCACGATGCGCCCGTCCTGCACGTTGAGACCGTGCGCCAGGTGGGGGTCGTTGGCCAGGGCCTGGGCGCCGCCCTGGTCGGCCAGCGCCAGCACGAAGGGCAGGGTGGCCTGGCTCAGCGCGAAGCTCGCGGTGCGCGCCACCGCGCCCGGCATGTTGGCCACGCAGTAGTGCACGATGCCGTCGAGCAAGTAGCTGGGGTCGGCGTGGGTGGTGGGGCGGCTGCTCTCGAAGCAGCCGCCCTGGTCGATCGCGACGTCGACCAGCACCGAGCCGGGCCGCATGCGCGCCAGCCAGGCGCGCGGCACCAGCTTGGGCGCGGCGGCCCCCGGCTCGAGCACGGCGCCGACCACCAGGTCGGCGTCCAGCACCAGGGCCTCGACCGCCGCCGCCGTGGCGTGGCGCGTCTGCACGCGCCCGCCGAAGCGCTCGTCGATCCGGCGCATGCGGGCGACCGAGCGGTTGAGCACCGTGACCTGGGCTCCCATGCCCAGGGCCATGGCGGCGGCGTTCGTACCGACCACGCCGGCGCCGAGGATCACGACCTTGGCCGGCGCCACGCCGGGCACGCCGGCCAGCAGCACGCCGGCGCCTCCGCGCGGCTTTTCCAGGCAGGCCGCGCCGGCCTGGATGGCCATGCGGCCCGCCACCTCGCTCATGGGCGCGAGCAGCGGCAGGCCGCCGTCGGACGCGGTCACGGTCTCGTAGGCGATCGCGGTCACGCCCGCGTCGCACAGGCGCTGCGCCAGCGCAGGCTCGGCCGCCAGGTGCAGGTAGGTGAACAGCAACTGCTGCGGGCGCAGCAGCGGGTATTCCTGCGGCTGTGGCTCCTTGACCTTGACGATCAGCTCGGCGCGGGCGAACAGCTCGGCCGCCGTGCCTACGATCTCGGCGCCGGCGGCGCGGTACTGCGCGTCGTCCAGGCCGATCGCGGCGCCCGCGCCTTGCTCCACGAGGACCTGGTGGCCGTGCGCCACCAGCTCGCGCACGCCTTCGGGCGTGGCGCCCACGCGGTATTCGTGGATCTTGATCTCCCTGGGGATGCCGACGCGCATGGGATGCCCTCCTGAGACAGGCGTGCGCCCTGGCGTGGCGCGCACCCGTCCATGCTGCGGGCGCGCCGCGGCCTTGTCAAACCGGGGCGCGCTTGGGCTTGAGCGAGCCCGTGGCCAGTGCCGTGCCGCACAGGACCACGAGGCCGCAGCCGGCCATCCAGGGCGTCACAGTCTCGCCCAGCAACAGCACGCCGTAGACCAGGGCGAACAGCGGGATCACGAAGGTCACGGCCAGGGCGCGGGCCGGGCCGGCGTTCTCGATCAGGCGGAAGAACAGCAGATAGGCCAGGCCGGTGCAGAGCACGCCGGCCGCCAGCAGGGCCAGCCAGGCGCTGGTGCCGGGCAGCCGGGCCGGCCATTGCCACAGCGCGGGCAGGGCCAGGCCCAGCGTGGCGCCGATCTGGCTGCCGGTGGCCGTGACCAGCGGCGGCAGGCCCGACAGGTGGCGCTTGGTGTAGTTGGCGGCGATGCCGTAGCACAGCGTGGCGAGCAGGCAGGCGCCCACGGCCAGCACCGGCAGCCAGCGACCCGAGGCCTCGGCGGCCGGCCGGAAGCCGGCCTGGTCCGAGGCCAGCAGGGCCACGCCGACGAAGCCCAGGCCCAAGCCCAGGCTGCGCGAGCCGCTGGGCCGGTCCTTGAGCCAGAACCAGGCGACCAGGGCGCCGAACAGCGGCACCGTGGCGTTGAGGATGGCCGACAGCCCGGTCGTGATGTAGGCCAGGGCGAAGGCATAGCAGGCGAAGGGGATGCCCGAGTTGAGCAGGCCGACCAGCAGCAGCGGTTTCCAGTGCTGGTGCATCTGCGCGGCCTGGCGGCGCACCAGCAGCAGCGGCAGCAAGAACAGCGAGGCGACGGCCACGCGCAGCCAGGCCGTCGGCAGGGCGCCGAACTCCACGGTGGCCAGGCGCATGAACAGGAAGGAGGCGCCCCACAGGGCGGCCAGCAGCACGAAGTCGGCGAGCCAGGGACGGGCCGGCGCGGCGCTCATGCGAGGTCCAGCGCTGCCGGCAGCACGCCCTCGAGTTGCAGCAGCGCCGTCTTGCGCGCCAGGCCGCCGGCGTAACCGGTCAGCGAGCCGTCTGCGCCCAGCACGCGGTGGCAGGGCACGATGATGCTGACCGGGTTGCTGCCCACGGCCGCGCCGAGCGCGCGCACGGCGCGGGGCCGGCCGATCCGGCGCGCCAGCACGCCGTAGCTCGTGGCCTGCCCGCAGGAGATGGCCAGCAGCGCCTGCCAGACCGCCTGCTGGAAGGCCGTGCCATGACCCAGGTCCAGCGGCAGCTCGAAGCTGCGGCGCCGGCCCGCGAAATAGGCCTCGAGCTGATCCGCGGCCGCGCGCAGCACCGGATGCTCGGCCGCCTCGGGCCAGACGGCGGGGTCGGGCGTGTCGCGCTGGCCGTGGACGAACCAGGCGCCTGCCAGGCCGCGCGCGGAGGCCGCGAGCAGCATGGGTCCGAGCGGGCTGGTCCAGCGGCAGTGCACGAGAGGGAGATTGAATTTCATGGCGGGTTCGTACCGGGCCAGCGCGGCAGCGGGCCGCAGGTGGGCACCTACAATCGCCGCAGTGTAAAGCGACAGACCGGGAGTACATGTTCATGCAGGTTTCCGCCGCCATCTTCAAGGCCTACGACATACGCGGCATCTGGCCGTCCACGCTGGACGAGGCGCTGGCCGAGGGGCTGGGCCGGGCCTTCGGCAGCATCGCGCGGGCCGAGGGCGAGAACCAGGTGGCGGTGGGCCGCGACGGGCGCCTGAGCGGGCCGGCGCTGAGCGCGGCCCTGGTGCGCGGCCTGGTGGCGGCCGGCATCGAGGTGATCGACCTGGGCCTGTGCACCACGCCCATGCTGTATTTCGCGGCCAGCACCCTGTGCAGCAGCGGCATCCAGGTCACGGGCAGCCACAACCCCAGGGACTACAACGGCTTCAAGATGGTGATGGGCGGGCGCGCCATCTACGGCGAGGAGATCCAGGCCCTGCGCCGCATGATGGAGCAGGAAAGCTGGACCCTGGCCGGCGGTGGACAGGTCAGGAACGTCAACGTGTTCGCGCCTTACCGCGACCGCATCGTGGCCGACGCCAAGCTGGCGCGGCCCATGAAGATCGTGGTCGACTCGGGCAACGGCGTCGCCGGCGCCTCGGCCCCGGCCATCCTGCGCGCCCTGGGCTGCGAGGTGGTCGAGCTCTACAGCGAGGTCGACGGCAATTTCCCCAACCACCACCCCGATCCGAGCAAGCCCGAGAACCTGCGCGACCTGATCGCCGCCTTGCGCGAGACCGGGGCCGAGCTGGGCCTGGCCTTCGACGGCGACGGCGACCGCCTCGGCATCGTGACGAAGGACGGCCACAACATCTACCCGGACCGCCAGATGATGCTGTTCGCGCAGGACGTGCTCTCGCGCGTGCCCGGCGGCACCATCCTGTTCGACGTCAAATGCTCGCAGCGCCTGGCGCCGGCGATAGCGGCGGCCGGCGGCAAGGCCCTGATGTACAAGACCGGGCATTCGCTGATCAAGGCCAAAATGAAGGCCCTAGAGGCGGCCGGACTGGCCGCGCCGCTGGGCGGCGAGATGAGCGGCCACATCTTCTTCAAGGAGCGCTGGTACGGCTTCGACGACGGCACCTACGCGGGCTGCCGCCTGCTCGAGATCCTGAGCCGCAGCCCCGACGCCAACGCCGTGCTGCACGCCCTGCCCACCAGCTTTTCCACGCCCGAGCTCAACGTGGCCTGCGAGGAGGGCGAGCCGCACCGCGTCACGGCCGCACTGCAGGCCAAGGCGCCCCAGGCCTTCAAAGCGCCGGCGCAAGTGTCGGACATCGACGGCCTGCGCGTGGACTGGCCCGACGGCTTCGGCCTGATCCGCGCCTCCAACACCACGCCGGTGCTGGTGCTGCGCTTCGAGGGCCACACGGCCGAGGCCCTGCAGCGCATCGAGGCCGACATGCTGGCCCTGCTGCGCAGCGTCAAGCCCGACGCGCGCTTCGCCGAAGCGGCCCACTGAAGCCCAGGCCCGTGATCCGCGCCCTCTACTCGCTGGCCTTGCGGCTGGCCCAGCCCCTGCTGCGCCGCAAGTTGGCGCGCCGCGCCGTCGCCGAGCCCGGCTACGCGCTGGCGGTGGAGGAGCGCTTCGGCCGCTACAGCCTGCCGCGCGACGCCGGTGGCCGCCTGTGGATCCACGCGGTCTCGCTGGGCGAGACGCGCGCCGCGGCCATCCTGCTGGCCGAGCTGCGGCGCCAGCGGCCGGGCCTGCGACTGCTGCTGACCCACGGCACGGCGACCGGCCGGGCCGAGGGCGAGAAGCTGCTGCAGCCCGGCGACCTGCAGGTCTGGCAGCCCTGGGACACGCCCGAGGCCGTGCGGCGCTTCCTCGACCATTTCCGGCCGGCCGTCGGGGTCCTCATGGAAACCGAGGTCTGGCCCAATCTGGTGGCGGCCTGCCGCCAGCGCGGCCTGCCGCTGATGCTGGCCAACGCCAGGCTGAACGCGCGCTCGCTGGCCGGTGCGCAGCGCCTGGCGCCGCTGTCGGGCCCAGCCTACGCTGCGCTGGCCGCGGTCTGGGCGCAGACCGAGGCCGACGCCCAGCGCCTGCGTCTGCTCGGCGCGCCGCTGGCCGGCGTGTTCGGCAATCTCAAGTTCGACGCCACGCCCGATGCCGGGCAGCTGGCGCAGGGGCGGGCCTGGCGCGCGCGCGGCCAGCGGCCGGTCGTGATGTTCGCGAGCTCGCGCGAGGGCGAGGAGGCGCTGTTCCTGGAGCAGTTTCGGGCGGCTGGCCAGTCGGTGCAACTGCTGATCGTGCCGCGCCATCCGCAGCGCTTCGACGAGGTGGCGCAGCTGGTGGCGCAGCAGGGGCTGAGCCTGGCGCGGCGCAGCGCCTGGGGCGAGTCGCCGGCCGAGGCCGATGTCTGGCTGGGCGACAGCCTGGGCGAGATGGCGCTCTACTACGGCCTGGCCGAGCTGGCGCTGCTGGGCGGCAGCTTCGCGCCGCTGGGCGGGCAGAACCTGATCGAGGCGGCGGCCTGCGGCTGCCCGGTGATCATGGGTCCGCACACTTTCAATTTCGCCGAAGCCGCCGAACTCGCCAGGTCCGCAGGCGCGGCCTGGCAGGTGGCCGACATGGCGGCGGCGCGCGAGGCAGCATTGGCCCTGCTGGGGGATGCGCCGCGTCACCAGGCCGCGCAGGCGGCGGCCACGGCCTTTGCCGCGGCGCACCGCGGGGCGGCCGCCAAGACCGCCCAGGCCTTGTTGGCGCTGCTGGACCAGGCCGCGGCCTGAGTTACTTGCCGAGCAGGGCGTTGACCGCCTGCAGGTCCCCGGGCTTGAGCGTGCCGTTGGCCTGGCGCAGCTTGAGCCCGCCGACCAGCACGTCGTAGCGCGCCTTGGCCAGGTCGCGCTTGGTCTGGTAGAGCTGGCTCTGGCTGTTGAGCACGTCGATGTTGATGCGCACCCCGACCTGGTAGCCGAGCTTGTTGGCGTCCAGCGCGCTCTGGCTCGAGGCCTCGGCCGCCTCCAGGGCCTTGACCTGGCCCAGGCCGGACTGCACGCCGAAGAAAGCGCTGCGCGTGCCCTGGGCCACGTTGCGCTGGGTGGCGTCGAGGTCGGCGCGCGCCTTGTCCTCCAGGGCCAGGGTTTCCCGCACACGGTTCTGCGTGGCGAAGCCGGCGAACAGCGGCAGGTTGAAGGCCAGGCCCAGCGTGGTGGTGTTGGTGTTGGGCTGGGTGGTGGTCGACACGGGGTTGTGGAAGCGCGTGCGGCCGTAGCTGGCCGTGAGGTCCAGCGTGGGCTTGTGGCCGGCTTCGGCCTTGCGCGTCTCCAGCCGCGCGATGTCCAGCGCCAGCCGCTGCTGCTGCACGCCCGGGTGGCCTTCGCCGGCCTGCTGCACCCAGGTGTTGACATCCTCTGGCTGCAGCGCCGGCAGCGTGGCCGGCAGGGCCAGCGGCCGGGGCTGGGTGCCGGTCTGGCCGACCAGCTGGTCCAGGGCCAGCTTCTTGACGCGCAGGTCGTTCTCGGCCGCGATCTCCTGGGCCAGCACCAGGTCGTAGCGCGCCTGGGCCTCGCGGGTGTCGGTGATGGTGGCCGTGCCGACCTCGAAGTTGCGCTTGGCCGCCGCCAGCTGTTCGGCCACGGCAGCCTTCTGCGCCTGCACAAAGGTCAGGCTGTCCTGCGCGCCCAGCACGTCGAAATAGGCCTGGCTCACGCGCACGATCAGGTCCTGCTCGGCGGTCTGCAGCTGGGCCCGCGCCTGCTCGATCTGCCGGTCACCCTGCTCGGCGGTCGCGAGGTTGGCCGGGCGGTACAGCGGCTGCGAGGCGGTGACTGAGGCCGTGCGGGTGTCGAACTCGCGCTCGGCGCCAGTGCTCAGGTTGTCCTGGTTGGTGCGCGCCGCGTTCGCCGCCAGGTTGGCCGTGGGCAGCAGCCCGGCGCGCGTCTGTGCCGCCTTGGCCAGGTTGGCCTCGTACTGGGCGCGGGCCGACTGGTAGCTGGCATCGAAGCCGCGCGCCGACTCGTAGAGCTCGACCAGGCTCTGGGCCTGTGCGGGCAGCGCAAACAGGGCCGCCAGGGCCAGGGTGAGAGGCAGGCGGCGGGGCATTGTTGTCATGGAATCCTCCCGGGAGTCGGGCGCAGTGGGTTCAGTAGCGCGGCACCGTGGCGTCGAGCTCCAGCGACCAGGCATCTATGCCGCCCGCGACATTGGCCACATGGGCGAAACCGTGGTGCACCAGGAAGGCCGCGACCTGCAGGCTGCGCCGGCCATGATGGCACAGGCAGGCGACAGGACGCGCGGGGTCGAGCTCGGCCAGCCGCGGCGGGATGCTGTGCATGGGCAGGGCCAGCAACTCGAAGCCTTCGGCCTTGACGCTGGCCGTCTGCAGCTCCCAGGGCTCGCGCACATCCAGCAGCAGGGGGTGGCCATGCGCCTGCATGGCCTGTCCCCAGGCCGCCAGGGCCTGGGGGGAAACCTGGTCGATCATCGAAGGGGCTCCAAGAACGCGGGGTTCAGAAGTGGAAGCGCGAATGCTCGGCGAAGTTCAGCAGGCGAGGCGCCACCGTGTCCCAGGGCTGGGCGGTGGACCAGGCCTTGTCGCCGGTGCGCGTGGCCAGGGTGGCGCGCATCATGGGCTCGTCGCCGACGATGGCGGCCAGGCGTCCGCCGAGCGTGAGCTGATCGAGCAGGAACTGCGGCAGCTCGGCCACCGAGCCGCTGAGCAGGATCACGTCGAACGGGCCGTCGGCCTGGGCGACCTGGGCCCCGTCGGCCTCGCGCACCTCGACGTTGTGGATGCCGGCGCGCTGCAGGTTGGCGCGCGCCATGCGGGCCAACTCGGACTGGATCTCCAGCGTGACCACGCGCTGGGCGCGGTGCGCCAGCAGGGCGGCCATGTAGCCCGAGCCGGCGCCGATCTCGAGCACCTTTTCATGCGGCTGCACGTTCAGGTCCTGCAGCAGGCGGGCCTCGACGCGCGGCGCCAGCATCACCTGGCCCTGGGCGCCGCCGCCCCGCAGCGGGATCTCCATGTCGACGAAGGCCAGGGCCCGGTGCGCCAGCGGCACGAAGTCTTCGCGCTTGACCACCGACAGCAGCTGCAGCACCTGGGGATCGAGCACCTCCCAGGGGCGGATTTGCTGCTCGATCATGTTGAATCGGGCCTGTTCCAGGTCCATTTTTATACTCCTACCGGTATGTTGTGCGGTTCTGGGCAAATTTTACCGGGCCGACTGGCCCTGCCTGAGCATGCCGCGCACGATCACGTCGGCATGTTGGGCGATGAATTTCTCGGGCTCGATCGCGTTGGCCGGGGGGCAGCAGGGCCCCATGGAGTGCTTCCACATCACGAGGAAGATCAGCGGGGCCATCACCGTGTAGATGGCGTGGGGCAGATCGAGCGCGCGGAACTCGCCGCGGTCCATGCCGCGCTGCAGCACCGAGCCCACGAGCTCCTGGCAGGGGGTGACCACCTCGTCCTGGTAGAAGCGCGCCAGCTCGGGGAAATTGCTGGCCTCGCTCATGATGAGCTTGGCGATGCCCGAGGCCTTGGTGGCGCCGAAGCGCGCCCACCATTGTTGCATCAGATGGGCCAGCAGCTCGCCGGTCGGGCCGCTGAAGCCGGCCGCCTCGTTCGCCCCTTCGAGCACCCGGCCCGCGATGTTCTCGCGCACCACGGCCTTGAACAGCTCCTCCTTGGTCGGGAAATAGAGGAACAGCGTGCCCTTGGAGACGCCGGCGCGCGCCGCGACCTCCTCCGAGCGCGTGGCGGCAAAGCCTTTTTCGACGAACAGGTCCAGCGCGGCCTCGAGCAGCTCGCCCGGGCGCGCCTCCTTGCGGCGCGTACGCCGGGGCGGGGCG
>NZ_SCMM01000039.1:0-45492 GCF_005503345.1 Ramlibacter sp. 2FC | reverse complement strand
TCGCTGGTGTCCATCCACCAGCACCTCCAGTGTTCCGCTTGAACCGCCGTATGCGGAACCGCACGTACGGTGGTGTGAGAGGGCTGAGGGGGTAACCCCTCACCCTACTCAATCGCGTCCCACCTGCCCATTTCCAGCCACCCATGAACCTGCGCCAAATTCCCGTCACCGCCCTGATGCTGCTGGTCTTGTGGCCAGTGGCTGCCACCGCGCAGTCCGCGCCCCAGCTCGACCTGCCGCGCGTGAGCCTGCGGGCCGGCATGCACCTGATCGACGCCCAGGTGGCGCACACGCCCGAGCAGCGGCAGACCGGCCTGATGTGGCGCAGGGAGATGCCGCAACACGAGGGCATGCTGTTCGTCTTCGAGCAGCCCGCCGTCCAGTGCTTCTGGATGAAGAACACGCTGCTGCCGCTGACGGCCGCCTTCGTCGCCGACGACGGCACCATCGTGAACCTGGCCGACATGAAGCCCCAGAGCACGGACTCGCACTGCAGCAGCCAGCCGGTACGCTACGTGCTGGAAATGCGCCTGGGCTGGTTCAGCCAAAAGCGCATACAGGCCGGCTTCAAGCTCGGCGGCGCGCCTTTCGCCGCTGCTCCCAGGGGCCGCTGAGCCCAGGCCTCGCGACGGCCGGCCTCTATGACCATGAAAAAACGGCCCGCGGGCCGTTTTTTCTACCACCGCGAACGGCGGCCGCCGGCAGGCAGGCGCGTCAGGCCTGCATCGACGCCAATGCCGCGTTCAGCGTCTGGCTCGGGCGCATCACGGCGTCCAGCTTGCCCGTATCGGGCAGGTAGTAGCCCCCGATGTCGGCCGGCTTGCCCTGCACCGCCGCCAGCTCGGCCACGATGGCCTGCTCGCTCTCGGCCAGGCGCTGGGCCAACGGCGCGAACTTGGCGGCCAGCGCCGCGTCCTCGGTCTGTGCGGCCAGTTCCTGGGCCCAGTACATGGCCAGGTAGAACTGGCTGCCGCGGTTGTCCAGCTGGCCGGTCTTGGGCGAGGGGTTCTTGTTGTTCTCGAGCAGCTTGCCGGTGGCGGCGTCCAGCGTCCTGGCCAGGATCTTGGCCTGGGCATTGCCGGTCTTCAGCCCCAG
Organism: Ramlibacter sp. 2FC; assembly: GCF_005503345.1. Classification (NCBI taxonomy): domain Bacteria; kingdom Pseudomonadati; phylum Pseudomonadota; class Betaproteobacteria; order Burkholderiales; family Comamonadaceae; genus Ramlibacter; species Ramlibacter sp. 2FC. The sequence goes on along the minus strand of NZ_SCMM01000039.1, from coordinate 44,397 downwards.
GTCCTCCAGCGACACGGCCAGCGCCAGGAACTCGCCCAGCGAGTCCCAGCGCAGATGGTTCTCCTCGACCAGCTGCTGGACATGCTTGGGCGCCGAGCCGCCCGCGCCGGTCTCGTACATGCCGCCGCCGGCCATCAGCGGCACGATGGACAGCATCTTGGCGCTGGTGCCCAGCTCCATGATGGGGAACAGGTCGGTCAGGTAGTCGCGCAGGATGTTGCCGGTGGCACTGATCGTGTCCTGGCCGCGGATCACGCGCTCCAGCGTGTAGCGCATGGCGCGTACCTGGCTCATGATCTGGATGTCCAGGCCGGTGGTGTCGTGCTCATGCAGGTACATCTTGACCTTGGTGATGAGCTGGGCCTCGTGCGGACGGTAGGCGTCGAGCCAGAACACGACCGGCATGCCCGAGTTGCGCGCGCGGTTCACGGCCAGCTTGACCCAGTCGCGGATCGCGGCGTCCTTGACCTGGCACATGCGCCAGATGTCGCCCGCTTCCACGTTCTGGCTCATCAGCACTTCGCCGGTGTCGAGGTCCGTGATGTTGGCCACGCCGTCCTCCGGGATCTCGAAGGTCTTGTCGTGCGAGCCGTACTCCTCGGCCTGCTGGGCCATCAGGCCCACGTTGGGCACCGTGCCCATGGTCTTGGGATCGAAGGCGCCGTGCCACTTGCAGAAGTTGATCATCTCCTGGTAGATGCGCGCGAAGGTGCTCTCGGGCATCACGGCCTTGACGTCCTTCAGGCGGCCGTCGGCGCCCCACATCTTGCCGCCGTTGCGGATCATCGCCGGCATGGAGGCGTCGACGATGACGTCGTTGGGCGAGTGGAAGTTGGTGATGCCCTTGGCCGAGTCCACCATGGCCAGCTCAGGGCGATGCTCGTGGCAGGCGTGCAGGTCGCGCATGACTTCTTCGCGCTTGGCCGTCGGCAGCGTGGCGATCTTGTCGTACAGATTCACCATGCCGTTGTTCACGTTGACTCCGAGCTCGTCGAACAGCTTGCCGTGTTTCTCGAACGCTTCCTTGTAGAAGATACGCACGCAGTGTCCGAACACGATGGGGTGCGAGACCTTCATCATCGTGGCCTTGACATGCAGCGAGAACATCACGCCGGTCTTGCGGGCGTCCTCGATCTCCTTCTCGTAGAAGCCCAGCAGTTCCTTCTTGCTCATGAACATGCTGTCGATCACCTCGCGGTCCAGCAGGGCGACCTTGGGCTTGAGGACGATGGTCTTGCCGCTCCTGGTGATGAGCTCCATCTTGACGTTGCGCGCGCGGTCCAATGTCATCGACTTCTCGCCATGGTAGAAGTCGCCGTGGTGCATGTGCGAGACATGCGAACGCGAGGCCTGGCTCCACTCGGCCATGCTGTGCGGGTTCTTGCGCGCGTATTCCTTGACGGCCTTGGGCGCACGGCGGTCGGAGTTGCCCTCGCGCAGCACCGGGTTCACGGCGCTGCCGGTGCACTTGGCGTAGCGTGCGCGGATCTCCTTCTCTTCCTCGGTCTTGGGATTTTCCGGGTAGTCGGGAATGTTGTAGCCCTTGGCCTGCAGTTCCTTGATGGCCGCCATCAGTTGGGCGACCGAGGCGCTGATGTTGGGCAGCTTGATGATGTTGGCCTCGGGCTGGAGCGTGAGCCTGCCCAGCTCGGCCAGGTGGTCGGGCACGCGCTGCGCCTCGGTCAGGCGCTCGGGGAACTGGCCCAGGATGCGGCCGGCCACCGAGATGTCGCTGGTGGCGACATGGACCCCGGCCGGCGCGGTGAAGGCGCGGATGATAGGCAGGAAGGCACTGGTCGCCAGCCGCGGGGCCTCGTCGGTCAGGGTGTAGATGATGGTGGGTTGCTGGGTATTCATCTCTCGTCTCAGGAAGTGATCAAAGGGCGGAAAAAGGAGGGCATGCGGCCGACGCGTCACCCGACGCGCGGCCATGCGGCGCGACGATGCGGAGTCCGCGTCGACCCGCATTGACATCTTTTGCAATGCAATCCCACAACACGGAATTCTAAGCCCTGGAGCGGCATTTTCGCCAAGTCTTCTACAAGACTTACCATCCCGAACCCCCAGCCCACTGGATCGGAGGGCCGAAAATTCACATGGCGGAACCGTGGCAAGGCGCTTCGCCGGACAAAGAAAAGGGCCCGAAGATGGCTCTTCGGGCCCCTGGGTCCTGCATGCTCGCGGAGGAGGCGCCCGGCGGAGACCCGCCGGACGACCGCCAAAAGCAGGCGGCGCCTTGCAACTCAGGCGAAGTTGGCTTCGGCGAATTGCCAGTTCACCAGCTTGTCGAGGAAGACCTCGACGAACTTCTGGCGCAGGTTGCGGTAGTCGATGTAGTAGGCGTGCTCCCACACGTCGACCGTCAGCACGGCCTTGTCGGCGGTGGTCAGCGGCGTACCGGCCGGGCCCATGTTGACGATGTCCACGCTGCCGTCGGCCTTCTTGACCAGCCAGGTCCAGCCGGAGCCGAAGTTGCCCACGGCGCTCTTGACGAAGGCTTCGCGGAAGGCGGCGTAGCTGCCCCACTTGGCGGTGATCGCCGCGGCCAGCGCGCCCGTGGGCTCGCCGCCGCCGTTCGGCTTCATGCAGTTCCAGAAAAAGCTGTGGTTCCAGATCTGGGCGGCGTTGTTGTAGATGCCGCCGCTGGACTTCTTCACGATGGACTCCAGGTCCATGCTCTCGAACTCGGTGCCCTTTTGCAGGTTGTTCAGGTTCACCACGTAGGCATTGTGGTGCTTGCCATGGTGGTACTCCAGGGTTTCCTGGGAGTAGTGCGGGGCCAGCGCGTCGATCGCGTAAGGCAGGGGGGGAAGCGTGTGTTCCATGGTGTCCTCGTGGTTTGTTGTGGAGAAAGCGTTTGAATGCGCGATTGTAGGAACTTACAGCAGGCGCCGCTCGGTCACCATGAGATCGACCGTGCCATCGGCCAAGGTGGCCTGCAGAGCCTGGCCGGGTTGCGTGGCGCGCGCGCTGGTGAGCGCATGACCCTGCATGTCGGTCAACCAGGCATAGCCGCGCTGCAGCACCTGGCGCGGATCGAGCCCGGCCAGACGCAGACCCAGGCGGTCGAGGCGGTCGTGCTGGCGCTCCAGCCCGCGCTGCAGGTCCTGCGGCAACGCCTGGGCCAGCTGTTGCAGTTCGCGCAGGCGCGCCTGCAGCGCGGCGTGCGTGCCGTGGTGCAGGCGCTGGGCCTGTCCGGCGAGCAGCAGGCGGTGCTGAGCCAGCCGCGCCGAGGGACGGCCCAGTCGGGATACCGCCAGGTCCAGCCGCTGGCCCTGGCGGTCGAGCTGTCGGTGCGCCGCCTCGGCCAAGCGATCGGTCAGCAGCTCGAGCGCACCCAGCCAGACCTGGCGCGGCTGCGCGGCCAACTCGGCTGCGGCCGTGGGTGTGGGCGCGCGCAGGTCGGCCACGAAATCGGCGATCGTGAAGTCAGTCTCGTGCCCGACGCCGCAAATCACGGGCACCGGGCTTTGTGCCAGCGTGCGGGCCAGCTGCTCGTCGTTGAAGGCCCACAGGTCCTCCATCGAGCCACCGCCCCGCACCAGCAGGATCAGGTCCGGTGCGGGCACGCCCTGCCCGCCCTCGCCCAACTCCGCCAGGCGGTACAGGCGCGTCAGCGCCTGGACCAGCTCGGCCGGAGCACCGGCGCCCTGCACCGCCGCCGGCGCCACCAGCACCGGGATATGCGGCACCCGCCGCTGCAGGGCGGTTGCCACGTCGTGCAGGGCCGCCGCGCCCGGCGAGGTCACGACGCCTATGGCCCGCGGCATCAGGGGCAGCGGCCGCTTGCGCGCCGGGTCGAACAGGCCCTCGGCTTCGAGCTTGGCCTTCAGGCGCAGGAACTGCTCGAACAGCGCGCCCTGCCCGGCCCGGCGCATGGACTCGACGACCAGTTGCAGATCCCCGCGGGCTTCGTAGACGCCCAGTCGGCCGCGCAGTTCCACGAGCTCGCCGTCGCGCGGCGCAAAGTCGAGCAGGCTGGCCGCGCGGCGGAACATGGCGCAACGGATCTGTCCCGCCTCGTCCTTGATCGAGAAATAGCAGTGGCCGCTGGCCGCGCGCGAGAAGCCGCTGAGCTCGCCGCGCACCTCGACCGGGTTGAAACGGGCGTCCAGCGCTTCAGCCACGGCGCGGCACAGCGCGCCAACTGCCCAGATACGCGGCGTCAAATCAGGCTCCGGCTTGTACGGCGCCAGTCCTGCTCTGGCTTTGCGGGGCAAAGCACGGCGGCGGCAGGCATGAATAGTCCACATCCGGCTGCAAAGCGGCCCCCAAATCGCCCTGATGCCGCCGCAGAGCGTGAAATCTCGTCCAAGTCATTGATTTCATTGATTTTTCTTCTGCCCAAAATGTGATCGTTCTGTTGCAAACGCCATTTGGCGCGGGCTGAGCCCCCCTGGAACATGAGTTCTTCACAAAGTTATCCACAGAAAATGTGCACCGGATCGAGGCCGTGGCATCAGCCGCCCCGGGGAGCCCCGAACGGCAAACAAGCCTGGGCGAAGCGGGCGGCGCCTGAGCCATAATCTGCAGCGCAGTTTCCTGCCCCATGTCACACGCGGAGAGCCCGATTTGCTTTCGATCATACAAGCCGCAGGCTGGCCGATTTGGCCGCTGGTCGCCTGCTCCATACTCGCGCTGGCCCTCGTCATCGAGCGTTTCGCCAGCCTCAAGACCGCCCGGGTCGCACCCCCCAAGCTGCTCGACGAAGCCCTCACGGCCTCGCGCCAGGGCGTCCCGGCGCCGGACGTGGTCAGCAAGCTGGAGCAGAACTCCGCGCTCGGCGAGGTGCTGGCCAGCGGCCTGCGCGCCCTGAATGCCCATCCCGGCTGCAGCGACGAGGACCTGCGCGCCGCCATGGAGGGCACGGGGCGCAGCGTGGCGCACCGCCTGGAACGCTACCTGGCTGCCCTGGCCACCATCGCCTCGGCGGCGCCGCTGCTGGGCCTGCTGGGCACCGTGATCGGCATGATCGAGATCTTCGGCTCGCAGGCGCCGACCGGCGCCGCCGTCGGCGGCGGCAACCCGGCGCAGCTCGCGCACGGCATTTCGGTGGCGCTATACAACACCGCCTTCGGCCTGATCGTGGCGATTCCGGCGCTGATCTTCTGGCGCTACTTCCGTGCCCGCGTCGACGGCTACCTGCTGACGCTGGAGCTGGCCGCCGAGCGCTTCGCGCGCCACCTGAACACCCTGCGCTAGGTCCGGCATGAACTTCCGCCCCCGCTCGCGCGACGAGCCCGAGATCAACCTGATCCCCTTCATCGACGTGCTGCTGGTGGTGCTGATCTTCCTGATGCTGACCACCACATACAGCAAGTTCACCGAGATGCAGCTCAAGCTGCCGGTGGCCAACACCGAGGCACAGCGCGACTACCCCAGGGAGGTCATCGTCGCCGTGGCCGCCGACGGCCGCTACGCCGTCAACAAGGTGCCGGTGAACGGGCGCGGCGTCGACAGCATGGCCCGGGCTCTGACCGAAGCCGCCCGCGCCGGCCGCGACAGCGTGCTCATCATCAGCGCCGACGCCTCGGCGGCCCACCAGTCGGTGATCACGGTGATGGAGGCCGCGCGGCGCGTCGGCCTGACCCAGGTCACCTTCGCCACCCAGGCCGGCGCACACTGAGGCCGCCCCTTGCCTGGCTTTTCGCTGGAGCGTACGCTGCTGGCCGCCTGGACGCGGCGCGGCCTACTGGCTTGGGCGCTCTGGCCCCTCTCCCTGCTCTACGGCGCGCTGGCGGCTCTGCGCCGCAGCCTCTACCGGCTCGGCCTGCGCCGCGCCACCCGCCTGCCCGTGCCGGTCATCGTGGTCGGCAACCTGGTGGCCGGCGGTGGCGGCAAGACCCCGACCGTGATCGCGCTGGCGCAGCACTTGCGCGCGCGCGGCCTGCGGCCGGGCGTGGTCTCGCGTGGCCATGGCCGGCAGGGCCATAACTGCCGCGAGGTGCTGGCAGACAGCGCCGCGCAGGAGGTCGGCGACGAACCCCTGCTGATCCGCCAGACCTGCGAGGTGCCGGTGTTCGTGGCCGCCAGGCGCGTGGAAGCCGCGCAGGCCCTGCTCGCGCGCCACCCCGCCACCGACCTGCTCGTCTGCGACGACGGACTGCAGCACCTGGCCCTGGCGCGCGACATCGAGGTCTGCGTGTTCGACGAGCGCGGCACCGGCAACGGCTGGCTGCTGCCGGCCGGCCCGCTGCGCGAGCCCTGGCCGCGCGCGGTCGACCTGGTGCTGCACACCGGCCGGCGCGCCTTCGCGGCCGGCTACGGCGCCGAGCGCGCGCTGGCGGCCTACGCCCGGCGCGCCGACGGCAGCCGGGTGGCGCTGGCCGAGCTGCGCGCCCAGCCCGTGCTGGCCCTGGCCGGCATCGCCCGGCCCGAGGCCTTCTTCGCCATGCTGCGCGAGCAGGGGCTGAACCTGGCCCAGGCCCAGGCCCTGCCCGACCATTTCGACTTCGAAGGCTGGACCCCACCGCCGGGATGGCAGGGCGAGATCCTGTGCACCGAGAAGGACGCGGTCAAGCTCTGGCCCCAGTACCCGGGGGCCCTGGCCGTGCCCCTGGTCTTTGCACCCGAGCCCGCCTTCCTGGCTGCGCTGGATCGGGCACTCGACGCGCTGCGTGTCCCGCGCCAAGCGGCGTCGCTATCATCGGCCGATGGACACCAAACTACTTGAACTGCTGGTCTGCCCCGTCACCAAGGGGCCGCTGGATTTCGACCGCGAGCGCCAGGAACTGATCTCGCGCAGCGCGCGCCTGGCCTATCCGGTGCGGGACGGCATTCCCGTGCTGCTGGAGAACGAGGCCCGCACGCTGAGCGACGAGGAGCTCGAGAAGCTGCCGCCGCGCACGCCCCTGGTCTGAACACGGGGTGATTGCGGCATGAGTTTCACCGTCCTGATCCCGGCGCGCCTGGCTTCCTCGCGCCTGCCCAACAAGCCGCTGGCCGACCTCGGCGGCGCGCCCATGGTGGTGCGCGTGGCCCAGCGCGCTCTGCGCTCGGGCGCGAGCCAGGTCGTGGTCGCGGCCGACAGCCCCGCCATCGTGGACGCCTGCCAGCAGCACGGCGTGCGCGCCCTGCTCACGCGCGAGGACCACCCCTCGGGCAGCGACCGCCTGGCCGAGGCCTGTGCCCAGCTGGGCCTCGCCGACGAGGCCATCGTCGTCAACGTACAGGGCGACGAGCCGCTGATCGACCCCACGCTGATCGACGCCGTGGCGCAGTTGCTGCATGAGCGGCCCGAGGCCAGCATGAGCACGGCGGCGCACGCGATCGACAGCGTGGCCGACTTCGCCAACCCCAATGTGGTCAAGGTCGTGCTCGACGCCCGGCAGCTCGCGCTGTACTTCAGCCGCGCGCCCATCCCCTGGTGGCGCGACGGCTTCGCCCAAGGCATCCAGGACCTGCCGCAGCCTGCCCCCTTGCGCCACGTGGGCATCTACGGCTACCGGGCAGGCTTCCTGCGCCAGTTCCCGGCGCTGCCCCAGGCGGCGATCGAGGTCGGCGAGGCGCTGGAGCAGCTGCGCGCGCTCTGGCATGGCCACCGCATCGCCGTGCACGTGAGCGAGCACGCGCCGGGGCCCGGCGTGGACACGCCCGAGGACCTGGACCGGGTGCGCAGGCTGTTCGCCAGCTGAATCAAGAGGCCTTTACGCGGGGGCCCTGTCAGCGGGGCGGAAGCTCTCGCATGCTATTCTCGGAGGGAGATACGCGACGGGGCGGCCTTGCATCGCCCGTCTGCGCCGCCGATTTCGACATTCAAATTCCAAGGACATCCATGAGACTGATTCTGCTGGGCGCACCGGGCGCAGGCAAAGGCACGCAGGCCACCTTCATCTGCCAGAAATACGGCATCCCCCAGATCTCCACCGGAGACATGCTGCGCGCCGCCGTCAAGGCCGGCACGCCGCTGGGCCTGCAGGCCAAGTCCGTCATGGAATCTGGCGGCCTGGTCAGCGACGACCTGATCATCAACCTGGTCAAGGAACGCATCGCCCAGCCCGACTGCGCCCAGGGCTTCCTGTTCGACGGCTTTCCGCGCACCATCCCCCAGGCCGACGCCATGAAGGCGGCCGGCGTCAAGCTCGACTATGTGCTCGAGATCGACGTCCCCTTCGACGCCATCATCGAGCGCATGAGCGGCCGCCGCTCGCACCCGGCCTCGGGCCGCACCTACCATGTCAAGTTCAATCCGCCCAAGCTCGAAGGCCTGGACGACGTGACCGGCGAGCCGCTGGTGCAGCGCGACGACGACAAGGAAGAGACCGTGCGCAAGCGCCTGGACGTCTACAGCGCCCAGACCCGTCCGCTGGTCGACTACTACTCGGCCTGGGCCAAGGCCGACCCCGCCGCCGCCCCCAAGTACCGCGCCATCAGCGGCATGGGCAGCGTGGAAGAGATCACCGCGCGCGCCCTGCAGGCCCTGTCCAGCTGAACGCCGCCCGCGCTGGTAGACGCCCCGCCTGCCGGGGCGTTTGTCTTCAAGGGGCCAGCAGCGACAACAGCATCGCCACCCGCGCCTTGACCGGGCTCAGCCCCTGGGCGACGGCCAGCGCGTCGCCCGGCTTGGGCAGCACCCGGCCGTAGGCGCAGCGCGTCGTGCGCAGCACGCGTACGCCGCCCGCCTGGGCCCGCTGCAGCGCGGCCTCGAGCTCGTGGTGCAGCGAGCCATTGCCCGTGCCGGCCACCACCAGGCCTTGCACGCCGCCCTGCACCAGGGCGTCGACCGCCGCGCCGCCCGCCCCGGCGTAGTTCATCACGATCTCCACACGCGGCCAGGCCGGCGCACCGCGCAGCGCCTGCAGCGCCGACGCTGCGCCTTCGTCCGCGGCACAGGGCCGCAGCCAGCGCACGCGCGCCTCCTCCACCTGGCCCACGGGCCCCGCCTCGCCCGAGTCGAAGGCGTCGAGCCGGTAAGTGTGGCTCTTGCGCACGTCCAGGGCGCCGTGCACTTGGCCCGCGCAGACCGCCAGCACCCCATGTGCCGAGGGGGCGAGCGCCACGGCAAAGGCGTCCAGCAGGTTCTGCGGCCCGTCGGCCAGCAGGGCCGTGGCCGGGCGCATGGCGCAGGCCAGCACCACGGGCTTGTCCGGCGCCAGCACGGCCTGCAGGAAATACGCAGTTTCCTCCAGGGTGTCCGTGCCGTGGGTGATCACCAGGCCCCGCACCTCGGGCTGGGCCAGCCAGTGCTCGCAACGCAGAGCCAGGCGCTGCCAGACGCCGAAGTCCATGTCCTTGCTGTCGACCTGCGCCACCTGCTCGGCCTCGAGCTCGCAGTCCTGCAGCACGGCCGGCAGCCCGGGCACCGCGTCCAGCAACTCGGCCACGCCCAGCTGGGCCGCCTGGTAGCCGATGTTGTCGCCCGCCTGGGCCGACTTGCCGGCGATGGTGCCGCCGGTGCCCAGAACCACGATTTTTTGCTGTTTCACTTGCCAAGCCCTTCAAACTGATTAAAAATACAGTCACTGGATATCAACACAGTAGTCAGAGCCCGTCGCCAGGAGTCCCCATGATCGACAGCCCCAAACTCACAGCCCGCCAGCAGCAGATTCTGGAACTGATCCAGAACACCATGGCCCGCACCGGCGCTCCGCCCACCCGGGCCGAAATCGCCGCCGAGCTCGGCTTCAAATCGGCCAACGCGGCCGAAGAGCACCTGCAGGCCCTGGCTCGCAAGGGCGCGATCGAGCTGGTCAGCGGCACCTCGCGCGGCATCCGCCTCAAGGGCTCCTCGCTGCGCGCCCTGCACGAGGCGCGCGGCGACCAGTTCCACCTGCCCCTGCCCAGCCTGGCCCAACTGGTCCTGCCCTTGGTAGGCCGCGTCGCGGCGGGCTCCCCGATTCTCGCGCAGGAGCATGTGGACCGGACCTACCATGTCGAAAGCAGCCTGTTCCAGCACCGCCCCGACTACCTGCTGAGGGTGCGCGGCATGTCCATGCGCGACGCCGGCATCATGGACGGCGACCTGCTGGCCGTACAGGCCTGCAAGGACGCACGCAACGGGCAGATCGTCGTGGCCCGTCTGGGCGACGAAGTCACGGTCAAGCGCTTTCGCCGCAACAAGCAGCAGATCGAGCTGCACGCCGAGAACCCCGACTACCCCACCATCGTCGTCGAGCCCGGCGAGCCCTTCGAGATCGAGGGCCTGGCCGTGGGCCTGATCCGCAACACCATGCTGATGTAGCAGCCCGTCGCGCGCCGTCGCAGGTGGCGGGCGTTTGGCGGCCTAGGCCGACCACAACCCTGCGGCAGCGCGCTCGTTCCAGGAATCCTGCCTGTGTCCAACCTCGTTCATACCGAAAGGTTTCACATGGGAATCGCTTTGCTCACCCTGTCCTGCCTGCTTTCCCCGCTGCGCGCCCGCCTGGCGCGCAAGAAGCGCGCGCCTGGCAGCCCGGCGACAAGTACCGCCCTGCTTCGCCCGCCACACGCCAGTCATGCTGGCGCGCCGGCCCAGCCCGCCGCCAGGCATGCCGTGCCGCTGCGCGTGGTGCGCGTGGCCGAGGCCGGCTACCGGCCCGGCTGTGCCGGGCGCATGGTGATCTCGGGGCGCATGGCGGACGTCTGCGCCGAGCTGGACCGCCTGGCCGCGCGCGAGTCCGCGCTCGCGCAGCCCTGAGCTTCTGTTCTGCGTCGCCACGGGGCCATGCTGCGCGCCCAAAAATCTCGCGGCCGGCCCCTGGCCCCTGTCGGAGCCAAGGCCAAGGCACAATGACGGCATGAACATTGTGATCCTTGACGACTACCAGGATGCAGTCCGCAAGCTGGCCTGTGCGACCAAGCTCGATGCCTATCCCGCCAAGGTCTATACCAACACCGTCAAGGGCATAGGCCAGCTGTCCGTGCGGCTGCGGGACGCCGATGTGATCGTGCTGATACGCGAGCGCACCCAGATCACGCGCGCCCTCGTGGAAAAACTGCCCCGGCTCAAGCTGATCGCCCAGACCGGCAAGGTCGGCAGCCATATCGACGTGGCAGCCTGCACCGAGCGCGGCATCGCGGTGGCCGAAGGCGTGGGTTCGCCGGTCGCCCCGGCCGAGCTGACCTGGGCCCTGATCATGGCTGCCATGCGCCGCCTGCCCCAGTACATCGGCAACCTCAAGCATGGCGCCTGGCAGCAGTCCGGCCTCAAGTCCGCCTCCATGCCACCCAATTTCGCGCTTGGCACCGTGCTGCGCGGCAAGACCCTGGGCATCTGGGGCTACGGCAAGATCGGCCAGCTGGTGGCCGGCTACGGCAAGGCCTTCGGCATGCAGGTGCTGATCTGGGGCAGCGAGGCCTCGCGCGCGCGCGCCGCCTCTGATGGCTACGTGACCGCCGCCAGCCGTGAAGCCTTCTTCGAGCAGTGCGACGTGCTCTCGCTGCACCTGCGCCTGCACGATGACACGCGCGGCATCGTGACGCTGGAGGACCTGTCGCGCATGAAGACCACGGCGCTGATCGTCAACACCTCGCGCGCCGAGCTGATCGAGTCCGACGCCCTGATCAGCGCGCTCAACCGCGGACGCCCGGGCCTGGCCGCCGTCGACGTGTTCGAGGCCGAGCCCATCCTGCAAGGCCATGCCCTGCTGCGTCTGGAGAACTGCATCTGCACGCCTCACATCGGCTACGTCGAGCTCGACAGCTACGAGATGTATTTCAACGCCGCCTTCGACAACCTGGTCAACTACATCAAGGGCACGCCAACCAACATCGTGAACCCCGGCGCGTTGCAGGTGCGGCGCTGAAGCCCCCGGCCCGGGCTATGCCCTGGGGCCTTCAGGCACGGGGAAAACATGCACGATAATGCAGCTCATGCAAACCTCCCTCACCTTTCCAACCGTGGGCATCATCGGCGCCGGCGCCATGGGCCGGGGCATTGCCCAGATCGCGGCCCAAGCCGGCAGCCAGGTCTTGCTGTTTGACACCCAGCCCGAGGCCGGTGCGAAAGCCCAGGCGGCGATCGCCGCCCAATGGGACAAGCTGCAGGACAAGGGCCGCCTCTCCGCCGAAGCCGTGGCCGGCCACAAGGCGCGGCTGCAGGTCGCCACGGCGCTGCCAGAACTGGCCGACTGCGACCTGGTCGTCGAGGCCATCGTCGAGCGCCTGGACGTCAAGCAGCGGCTGTTCGCCGAGCTCGAGGCCATCGTCCAGCCCTCGGCCGTGCTCGTGACCAACACCTCCTCTCTCTCGGTGACGGCGATTGCCGCCGGGCTGAAGCAGCCCCAGCGCTTCGCGGGCTACCACTTCTTCAACCCGGTACCGCTGATGAAAGTGGTCGAGGTCATCGCGGGCCTCAAGACCGACGCCGCGGTCTGCGCGCGCCTGGCCGACTACGCACGCCAGATGGGCCACACCCCCGTGCAGGCCCAGGACACGCCCGGCTTCATCGTCAACCACGCCGGCCGCGGCTACGGCACCGAGGCGCTGCGCATCGTCAGCGAGGGCGTGGCCGACTTCGCCACCGTCGACCGCATCCTCAGGGACCAAGTCGGCTTCAAGCTCGGCCCCTTCGAGCTGTTCGACCTCACCGCGCTCGATGTCTCGCACCCGGTGATGGAGTCGATCTACCAGCAGTACTACCAGGAGCCGCGCTACCGGCCCAGCGTGATCACGGCCCAGCGCCTGGCGGGCGGCGTGGTCGGCAAGAAGGCGGGCGAGGGTTTTTACCGCTACGTCGACGGCGCGGCCCAGGTCGCGGCCGAACCGCCGGCGCCCCAGGTCGAGGCGCTGCCGCCGGTCTGGGTTTCGCCGCGCGCCGCGCGCCGCGCCGAGTTGCTGCAACTGCTCAAGGACCTGGGCGCGAGCATAGAGACCGGCGCCTCGCCCTCGCCGGTCGCGCTCACTCTGGTCGCGCCGCTGGGCTTCGACGTGACCACGGTGGCCGTGGTCGAGCGCCTGGACCCGGCACGCACGGTCGGCATCGACATGCTGATCGACGACGCTGCGACCAAGCGCCGCGTGCTCGCCACCAACCCGGCCACGCGCGCCGACATGCGCGACGCGGCCCACGCCCTGTTCGCGCGCGACGGCAAGCCTGTGAGCGTGATCCGCGACAGCGGCGGCTTCGTCACCCAGCGCGTGGTGGCGGCCATCGTCAATATCGCGGCCGACATCTGCCAGCAGCGCGTGTGCAGCCCCAAGGACCTGGAAACCGCGGTCACGCTGGGCCTGGGCTATCCGCTGGGCCCGCTGGCCATGGGCGACCGCTGGGGGCCGACCAACGTGCTCGAGGTGCTGTTCAACCTGCAGACGGTCTACGGCGACCCGCGCTACCGCCCCAGCCCCTGGCTGCGCCGCCGCGGCGCGATCGGCCTGTCCCTGATGCACGAAGAGGAGTGAAATGAACCGCCCCCACGCTCATCACTTCGTGTATTCGCTGCCCCCCGAGGGGGCCCAGGCCTCCCTTGGGGCGGCCCGGCGGGAGGCCTGACCCATGCCCGCCGAACTGCGTAGCACCCACCATGGCATGACCATGGTGCTGACCATCAGCAACCCCGAGCACCGCAACGCCCTGGGCCCCGAGATGTACGCCGCGGGCGTCGAGGCACTGAGCGTGGCCGAGTCCAGCCCCGAGGTGCGCAGCGTGGTCATCGTCGGCGAGGGCAGTGGCTTCAGTGCCGGCGGCAACCTGCAGCGCCTGCAGGCCAACCGCCAGCTGCCGCCCGAGCACCAGGCGCAGAGCATCGAGGGCCTGCACAACTGGATCGAGGCCATTCGCACCTTCCCCAAGCCGGTCGTGGCGGCGGTGGAAGGCGCGGCGGCAGGCGCCGGTTTCTCGTTGGCCCTGGCCTGCGACTTCATCGTCGCCGCCAGCAACGCGGTGTTTGTCATGGCCTACACCAACATCGCGCTCTCGCCCGATGGCGGTGGCAGCTGGAGCCTGAGCCGCGCCCTGCCGCGCCAGCTGGTCAACGAGCTGCTGATGTGCGCCGAGCGCATCTCCGCCGCGCGCCTGAACGAGCTGGGCCTGGTCAACCGCCTGGCCGATCCGGGCCAGGCCCTGGCCACAGCACTGGAGCTGGCCGAGCGCCTGAACGCGCGCGCGCCGAATGCCCTGGCCAGCGTGAAGGAGCTGGTCAACGAGGCGGGCGCGAACTCGCTGAACCAGCAGCTCGCGCTGGAACGCGACCACTTCGTGAAGAACCTGCACCACGCCAACGCCGGCATAGGCATCGCCGCCTTCCTGGCCAAGCAGACGCCGCGCTTCGAGTAGTTTCGGCCCGCGGCCCTGCGCCGCGGGCGCCCGTCCCCGCTCTCCAAGGCCTCGCGCAGGCCAGACGCTCAGGTGACAACCCCAGGCGTCTGGCCCAGTCTCGCGCGCGACAATGGCGGCGTTCCCAGTCACCGACAAGACAGGCCATGGACGACCCGATTCTTACCATCGACGAACGAGAGGCGATCAACAACGGTCGCTGGTTTTCATCCCTTTCGCCGTCGCTGCGGCACGACATACTCCGATGCGCCTGGGTCAAACGCTACAAGGACGGCGAGCTGATCGCCGCGCGGGGCGATCCCCCCGAGCAGTGGATCGCCTGCGCCAAGGGCGCGGTGCGCGTGAGCTCAACCTCGGTCTCGGGCAAGCAGGTCACGCTGACCTACGTGGAGCCGGGCATCTGGTTCGGCGACGTGGCGATCTTCGACGGCGACCGGCGCACCCACGATGCCTACGCGCATGGCGACACCACCATCCTCAACGTCTCCAAGGCGGACTTCAAGCGCATCCTGTCGCAGCACACCGAGCTCTACGAGGCCCTGCTGCGCCTGCAGGCGCGGCGCATCCGCCAGCTGTTCGGCTTGGTGGAGGACCTCAACACCCTGCCGCTGCGCGCGCGCCTGGCCAAGCAGCTGACCCACCTGGTGCGCAGCTACGGCGTGTCCAGCCTGTCCGACGCCAGCGAGATGCGCATCGGCCTGCAGCTGGCTCAGGAAGAACTGGCCCAGCTGCTCGGCGCCTCGCGCCAGCGCGTGAACCAGGAACTCAAGGCCATGGAGCGCGAGGGCGTGATCCGCATCGAGCCGGGCGGCCTGGTGGTGCGCGACCAGCAGACGCTGATGCGCATCGCGGAGGCCGAGGACTGATTCCAACTTCTCCCACTTCTCTTCGAGCGTGAGCAACTTCGACCATTTCCTTGGCACCCGCCCCCTGACCGATGCCCATGCCTTCGACGCCGCGGCGCTCGGCGCCTGGCTGGAGAAGAACCTGGAGGGCTTTCGCGGCCCCCTGAGCGTGGAGATGTTCAAGGGCGGGCAGTCCAACCCGACCTACAAGCTGCTCACGCCGGGCCGCAGCTACGTGATGCGCGCCAAGCCCGGCCCGGTCGCCAAGCTCCTGCCCTCGGCCCATGCGATCGAGCGCGAGTTCGCGGTCATGCAGGGCCTGTACGGCACCGACGTGCCGGTGGCGCGCATGCATGTGCTGTGCGAGGACGAATCGGTGATCGGCCGCGCCTTCTACGTCATGGAGTTCGTGCAGGGCCGGGTGCTGTGGGACCAGTCCCTGCCCGGCATGAGCCCGGCCGAGCGCGGCGCGATCTACGACGAGATGAACCGCGTGATCGCGGCCTTGCACAAGGTGAAGTTCGCAGAACGCGGCCTGTCCGGCTACGGCAAGCCCGGCAACTACTTCGAGCGCCAGATCGGCCGCTGGAGCAGGCAGTACCAGGCCTCGGTCACCCAGCCCATCCCCGAGATGGACCGGCTGATCGAATGGCTGCCCGCGCACATCCCGGCGCGGGCGCGCGACGCGTCCCTGGTCAGCATCGTGCACGGCGACTACCGGCTCGACAACCTGATGTTCCACCCCAGCGAGCCGCGCGTGCTGGCCGTGCTCGACTGGGAGCTGTCCACCCTGGGCCATCCGCTGGCCGATTTCAGCTACCACTGCATGGCCTGGCATATCCCGCCCGGCACCTTCCGCGGCATCGCCGGACTGGACCTGCCGGCCCTGGGCATACCGAGCGAGGCCGATTACATCCGCCGCTACTGCGAACGCACCGGCTTCGCCACGCCCGAGCAGCTGCGCGAGGACTGGAACTTCTTCCTGGCCTACAACATGTTCCGCATCGCCGCGATCCTGCAAGGCATTGCCAAGCGCGTGGAAGCCGGCACCGCTTCCAGCGAACAGGCGCGCGCCTCGGGCGCCGGCGCCCGGCCCATGGCCGAGCTGGCCTGGAAATACGCCCAGCAGGCCTGAGCGCCCACCACCGATTCACACCCCGCAGGAGAGACCGACATGGATTTCGCATACAGCCCCAAGGTCAAGGACATGCAGGCGCGCCTGCTGGCCTTCATGGACCAGCACATCTACCCCAACGAGGCGCGCTTCCTGCGCGAGATCGCCGAGAACCGCGCCAGGGGCAACGCCTGGGTGCCGACCGCGGTGATCGAGGAGCTCAAGCCCAAGGCGCGCGCCGCCGGGCTGTGGAACCTGTTCCTGCCGCGCTCGCCGCGCGCGCCCGAAGGCCTGTCCAACCTCGAGTACGCGCCGCTGTGCGAGATCATGGGCCGCGTGCCCTGGGCCGCCGAGGTGTTCAACTGCTCGGCCCCCGACACCGGCAACATGGAGACGCTCGAGCGCTACGCCAGCGAGGCGCTCAAGGACCGCTGGCTCGAGCCGCTGCTGCGCGGCGAGATTCGCTCGGCCTTCCTGATGACCGAGCCCGAGGTGGCCTCGTCGGACGCGACCAACATCCAATGCAGCATACGCCGCGAGGGCGACGAGTACGTGATCAACGGCCGCAAGTGGTGGTCCTCCGGCGCCGGCGACCCGCGCTGCGCCATCTACATCGTCATGGGCAAGACCGACCCCGAGGCCGGCCGCCACGAGCAGCAGTCCATGATCCTCGTGCCCGCCAACACGCCCGGCATCAAGGTGCTGCGGCCGCTCACCGTGTACGGCTGGGACGACGCGCCGCACGGCCACATGGAGGTGCTGCTGGAGAACGTGCGCGTGCCCGCCGGCAATCTGCTGCTGGGCGAGGGGCGTGGCTTCGAGATCGCGCAGGGCCGCCTCGGCCCGGGCCGCATCCACCACTGCATGCGCTCCATAGGCGCGGCCGAGCGCGCGCTGGAACTGATGTGCAAGCGCCTGAACAGCCGCGTGGCCTTCGGCCGCGAGATCGCGCGCCAGTCGGTCTGGCAGGAGCGCGTGGCCGAGGCGCGCTGCATGATCGAGCAGGCCCGCCTGCTCACGCTCAAGGCCGCCTACATGATGGACACCGTGGGCAACAAGGTCGCCAAGGCCGAGATCGCGATGATCAAGATCGTGGCGCCCAACATGGCCTGCCAGATCATCGACTGGGCCATCCAGGCCCATGGCGGCGCCGGCGTGTCGGACGACTTCCCGCTGGCCTACGCCTGGGCCCACCAGCGCACCCTGCGCTTCGCCGACGGCCCGGACGAGGTGCACCGCAATTCGCTGGCCAAGCTCGAGCTCGCCAAGCACCTGCTGCTGCCGCGCGAGGTCGAGATGCCGGTGACACGCGGCAGCTGAAGCCGCGCGCCTGCAGGGCCCGGCGGAACCGGGGAGAATCGCCGATTTACCGAGGAGTGTCTTTCGTGATCGACGTTTTCTCCTGGCCCACACCCAATGGGCACAAGGTCCACATCATGCTCGAGGAATGCGGCCTGCCCTACCGCGTGCACGCCGTCAACATCGGCGCCGGCGAGCAGTTCGCCCCCGAGTTCCTGCGCATCAGCCCGAACAACAAGATCCCCGCCATCACCGACCCCGATGGCCCGGACGGCAAGCCGATCTCGCTGTTCGAGTCCGGCGCCATCCTGCTCTACCTCGCCTCCAAGACCGGCCGCTTCCTGCCCAAGCCGGTGCGCCAGAGATACGAGGTGCTGCAGTGGCTGATGTTCCAGATGGGCGGCGTCGGCCCCATGCTGGGCCAGGCGCACCATTTCCGCCTCTACGCGCCCGAGAAGATCGACTATGCGGTGCAGCGCTATACCAACGAGGCCAGGCGCCTCTACGCCGTGATGGACAAGCAGCTCGACAAGCGCAAGTACATCGCCGGCAACCAGTACAGCATCGCCGACATCGCCATCTTCCCCTGGCTGCGCAGCTGGCAGAACCAGGGCATAGACTGGACCGACCATCCTCGCCTGAAGGACTGGTTCGACCGCGTCGGCGAGCGCCCCGCCGTGCAGCGCGGCGTGCAGGTGCTGGCCGGCGTGCGCAAGCCGTTGACCGACGACAAGGCGCGCGAGGCACTGTTCGGCCGCACGCAATATGCCAGGCGCTGAGCCACACGCCGCCTGCAGCGGCTAGAATGCAAGGCTTGTCGGAGCGTAGCGCAGTCTGGTAGCGCATCTGGTTTGGGACCAGAGGGTCGAAGGTTCGAATCCTTTCGCTCCGACCATCATCCGCAGCAAAGGCCCGCCGCGCGGGCCTTTGCCCCATCTGCCCGTAGCTCAACTGGATAGAGCAACGGCCTTCTAAGCCGTAGGTCGGGGGTTCGAGTCCCTCCGGGCAGGCCAGCGACTTAATTGGGCAAACGCCAATCCACCCCCTCTGGGAGGAATCGATATGTTCCAAGTTCACGTCTATCTGTACGTTTGGGATAGCGCGAATCTCGAGCTATCCGAGAACTGGGCGGCCTTCTACAAACGGATTGAGCTCCCGTTCGCCCCATTCATTGGCCTGGAAATCAAACTTCCACTCGACACGATGGGCTGTCGAATCGAAAGCGTCAGCTGGGACGTCGAGGGGGGATTTTTCCGTTGCAAGGCCGAGGACCTATTCACCAACACAGTGGAGCTCGATCAGCCAGCGTTTGAGGATTGGCTGGAGGATCTTGCAGAGACCGGTTGGACGTCCGATGGGATCCATCCCAAGCAGAGCTAGGGTTCGATCCCCTCCTGGGTCAGATCCGCACTTCAAGCCACCTCACGCCCCCTCACCCCAGCCGCTGGCGCGCGTCCTGGCTGAAATACCGCAGGCGGTACAGCCGCCAGGGCCCGCCCATCGGTTCCTGGCAGAAGCCGTAGCGGAAGGTCTCGGGCCAGCGCGGCAGGTCGTAGCGCAGGTCCGTGAACCAGACGCACAGCTGCGCCTCGGAGGCATCGACGCGCGCCAGCGCCGGGAAGACGGCGAAGCGGCCGAAGGCCGCGAAATCGGGCCGCATCCATAGCTGTTGCGCCAGTTCGCGCAGCTGCGGGTCCTCTCCGAAGCGATGGTGCGGCGACCAAGCCAGCCGGTCGGGCGGCACATAGGCCTGCGCCAGCTCATGCAGGCGGCCCAGGCCGGGCCATGGCGGCACCAGCGCGCCATGGCCCAGCAGGTTGACATGGGCCACCTGGTAGCGCGGCCCCTGCTGCGCGATGAGCTTCCAGTTGAACGGTGAAAACGGCTGGGGCAGCGCCTCCAGCTGGTCCGGCGCCATGCCGGCCACCGAAGCGGCGTCGGCACCCAGGCGCAGCGCCTGCTGCTTGAGCAGGGCCTGAGCCCCCACGCCGAGGCACAGCAAGGCCAGCCCCGCCGCCGCGAACCCGCGCCGCCCCGTGCGCAGGGCGGCGGCGAGGCTCGCGCCCAGGACCAGGGTGATCAGCGGATCGACGACGAAAGTGAAGCCCAGGTTGGGGCGCCAGTCAGACAGCGGGTACAGGATCTGCGTGCCATAGGCGGTGATCAGGTCCAGGACAAGGTGAGTGGACAGTCCGACGCCGCTGACCACCGCGGCTTCGCCCAGCGCCTGCCGGCGCCGCGTCAGGACGCAGAACATGGCGCCCAGCAGCAGCGCCCAGCAGGGCAGCAGCACAAGAGAGTGGGTCGGCGCCTGGTGCCAATCGGCAAGAAAGCGCAGCGGATCGATGAGAAAAGCCAGGAAGTCCGCGTCCGGGAAGGCGGCGGCGAGACCGCCCAGCAGCAGCCGATCGCGCATGCCCAGCTGCTTACCTGCGCCGGCGCCGAGGTAGGCGGCTTGGGCGCCCATCAGCGCATGGGTCAGGGCGTCCATGCGGGACTCAGCGCGACCAGCGCATGGCGACGCGCTCGGCCAGCAGCAGTTGCCGATCGAGCCAGGCGCGCGTGCGCCCCGCGTCCGGCGAGTCGTCCCACAGCCAGCAGCCGAGGGTGCTGACAAAGATGGCTGTGAGGGCGGCCTCCTCCAGCTCGCGCCGCAGGCCCACGGCTGGCAGACAGGCCGTCTCCCTGATCCACTGCACGGTGCGGCTCACGCGCAGCAGGCCACGCAGCTGCAGATGCAGGTGATCGGGCTGCCCCTTGTAGCGCAGCATCTCGATGCTCAGGCGCCGGTGCGCGGCCAGCGCCTGCAGCCAGGCCAGTATCGCGCGCGACAGGCGCTCGCGCACCGGCAGGGCAAGCCAGCCGGCCGCTTCGCCGGCACGAAGCAGGGCCCGATCGGCGCGGTCGAACCAGGCCTCTGCCAGATCGTCCTTCTGACCGTAGTGGCGGTGGATTTCTTCCAGGGCGATGCCCATGAGGTCCGCGAGTTCGTGCAAATGCAGTGCGTCCCAGCCGTCGCGTTCGCCGAGCAGCAGGGCCGAGTCCAGAATGCGCTCGGCCCGGTCATCGTCCTCGCCCATGGCATGCCGCTCCTCTTGAGACCGCCCGCGCGGCCCATATCACCGAAGACTACATGGCAGGGCGGGTCTGCCCCGGTAATAACCCTGTGTGGATCGCACGATCAAAGGCAATATACTGCCGCTCAATCAGGCGTGCGCAATTTAATGCACATCTAACGGCTTCAGTTCGAACAGGCATGCACCGGGGCCCGGCCCGATCCAGAACTGCCGCGATGTTCGGGTAAGCCCCAAGACCGAGCGCGATCCGATTTCGGGTAAATTACTTTAGGTCTAAATTAAATAGGAGACTTGCATGGCATCCCACCTGACTTCCCGCCGCTTGGTCCTCTCGCGCAGCGCCGCCTTGATAGGCGCTGCCTCCACCGGCCTGCTGCTGCCCGAGATCGCACGCGCCCAGGGCGCCAAGGTCCGTGTGGGGCTGATGCTGCCTTACACCGGCACCTTCGCCCAGCTCGGCGTGGCGATCGAGAACGGCGTGCGCATGGCGATCGCCGAACAGGGCGGCAAGCTCGGCGGGCGCGAGATCGATTGGTTCAAGGTCGACGACGAGTCCGACCCCTCCAAGGGCGTGGAAAACGCGAGCAAGCTGGTGCAGCGCGACAAGGTCGACGTGCTGATCGGCACCGTGCACTCGGGCGTGCAGATGGGCATCCAGAAGGTGGCGCGCGACTCGGGCGTGCTGACCCTGATCCCCAATGCCGGCGTGCACGCCGCCACACGCGCGCTGTGCGCGCCCAACGTGTTCCGCACCAGCTTCTCCAACGGCCAGCCGACCATGGCCCTGGGCAAGGCCATGGTCGATCGCGGCCACAAGAAGGCGGTCTGGATCACCTGGAAATACGCGGCCGGCGACGAGGCCTTCGAGGGCTTCAAGGAAAGCTACACCAAGGCCGGCGGCACCATCGTCAAGGAGCTCGGCCTGCCCTTCCCCAACGTCGAGTTCCAGGCCCTGCTGACCGAGATCGCCGCGCTCAAGCCCGACGCCGTGGCCTGCTTCTTCGCCGGCGGCGGCGCGGCCAAGTTCATCAGGGACTACGCCGCGGCGGGCCTCAAGGGCAAGATCCCGCTGTACGGTTCGGGCTTCCTGACCGAGGGCGTGCTCGAGGCCGCCGGACCGGCGGCAGACGGCATACTGACCACGCTGCACTACAGCGACTCGCTGGACACGCCGCGCAACAAGGCCTTCCGCCTGGCCTATGCCAAGTCCTTCAAGCAGCAGCCCGACGTCTACGCCATGCAGGGCTACGACACCGGCCTGCTGCTGGCCCAGGGCGCCAACGCCGTCAAGGGCGACCTGGCGAACAAGGCCGCGCTCTACAAGGCCATGGAGTCGGCCACCATCGACAGCCCGCGCGGCAAGTGGACCATGAGCCGCGCCCACAACCCGGTGCAGGACATCTACCTGCGCCAGGTGGAAAAGGGTGAGAACAAGGTGATCGGCGTCGCCGCCAAGGCGCTGGCCGACCCGGGCACCGGCTGCCGCATGGCGGCCGCGGCCTGAATGCATGGCCCCCACGCTCGTCACTTCGTGTACTTCGCTGCCCCCCGAGGGGGCCGCAGTCGCCTGGGGGCGGCCCGGCGGCGACTGAGCCTTCGGAGTCCGCGCATTTCCGCAGTCCAACAACGGCGGATGCCCTCCGCCGTTTTTCTTGCCTCATTCCCATGGACCTAGCCAACTTCCTCATACAGCTGCTCAACAGCGTGCAGTACGGGCTGCTGCTGTTCATGCTGGCCGCCGGCCTGACGCTGATCTTCGGCATCATGGGCGTGGTCAACCTGGCGCATGGCAGCTTCTACATGCTCGGGGCCTACCTGGCCTATTCGCTGAGCAGCCAGTTCGGCAGCTTCACGCTCGCCATCGTCGGCGGGACCGTGCTGTCGGTGCTGTTCGGCCTGGTGCTCGAATGGCTGCTGTTCCGCCACTTCTACCACCGCGACCACCTGGACCAGGTGCTGCTGACCTTCGGCCTGATCTACATCTTCGAGGAGGCGCGCTCCCTGCTCTGGGGCGACGACGTGCATGGTGTGCAGATCCCGGAGTTGCTGGCCGGCTCGCTCCCGCTGACCGAGACGCTGTCCTATCCCGTGTACCGCCTGTTCATGTCGGGCGTGTGCGTGCTGCTGGCGGTCGGCCTGTACCTGCTGATCTCCAAGACCCGCCTGGGCATGAAGATCCGCGCTGGCGCCTTCAACCGCGACATGACCGAGGCCCTGGGCATCAACATCAAACTGATCCACGCCATCGTGTTCGCGCTCGGCGTGGCGCTGGCCACGGTGGCCGGCATGATCGCCGCGCCGATCTCCAGCGTCTACCCCAACATGGGCTCGTCGGTGCTGATCATGTGCTTCGTGGTGGTGGTGATCGGCGGCATCGGCTCGGTGCGCGGCGCCCTGATCTCGGCCCTGCTGGTCGGCCTGGTCGACACCTTCGGCAAGGTGCTGCTGCCCCAGCTGGCCGGCATGCTGGTCTACATGCTGATGGCGGCCGTGCTGCTGTGGAAGCCCGAAGGCCTGTTCAAACACTGAGATTGCACCATGAGTTCTCCCAAAGCCAACCTTGAGACCCTGCCGCGCAGCGCACAGCTGCTGCTGGCGCTGGGCCTGGTCGCGCTGGCCGCCTTTCCGTTCGCCGGCAGCGACTTCTACATCCAGATGGTCACGCGCATGATGATCCTGGCCATCTTCGCGATGAGCCTGGACCTGCTGCAGGGCGTGACCGGCCTGGTCTCGCTGGGCCACGCGGCCTATTTCGGCCTGGCCGGCTACGCCCTGGCCTTCCTGACCCCGGCGGGCGAGCCCGTGAGCCTGTGGTGGACCCTGCCGCTGGCCGTGCTGGCCTCGGCGCTGGCCGCGCTGGTGATCGGCTTCTTCGTGGTGCGCACCCACGGCATCTACTTCATCATGGTGACCATGGCCTTCGCGCAGATGGTGTTCTACCTGTTCTTCGACAACAAGGTGCTCGGCGGCTCGGACGGCATCTACATCAACTTCAAGCCCGACGCGAGCCTGCTGGGCTGGCTGCCGTTCGACCTGGAGAACAAGCAGGTGTTCTACTTCTTCACCCTGGCCTGCCTGGTCGGCGTCTACGCCTTCCTGCGCCGCCTGCTCTGGAGCCCGCTGGGCCGCGCCCTGGCCGGCATCCGCGTCAACGAGCACCGCATGCGCGCCATGGGCTTCGCCACCTTCGGCTACAAGCTCTCGGCCTTCACGCTGGCGGGTGCGCTGGCCGGCCTGGCGGGCTACCTGTGGGGCGCGCAGACCGGCTTCGTCAACCCCGAGCTCATGGGTTTCCACATGAGCGCGCACGCCATCATGATGGTCATCCTCGGCGGCATGGGCAACTTCGCCGGTGCCATCGTCGGCGCCTTCGCCTTCGAGTCCCTGCTGCACGAATTCAAGGACCTGCCGGCCGTCGGCGCCTTCAACCTGGGCAAGCACTGGCAACTCTGGATGGGCCTGTTCATCGTGCTCGTGGTCACCTTCGCGCCGCGCGGTCTGCTCGGCCTGCTGGGACGCCTGGGCGTGCGCAAGGACCGGCCCGCGGCGCCCCACGCCGCGCCGCCCGCCCCGGCCGCCGTGCGCAAGGAAGGCAGCCATGCTTGAAGTCGTGCTCTCGGCGAAGAGCCTCACCAAGCGCTTCGGCGGCCTGGCGGCGGTCAACAACGTTACGCTGGACCTGTGGCGCGACCGCATCCATGCCGTGATCGGCCCCAACGGCGCCGGCAAGTCCACGCTGACCAACCTGCTGACCGGCGACCTGGCGCCCACCTCGGGCAGCATCACCCTGGGCGGACGTGACGTGACGCACTGGCCGCCGGAGAAAAAATCGCACCAGGGGCTGGGACGCAGCTACCAGAAGACCAACATCTTCGCGCCGTTCACCGTCTGGGAGAACGTGCGCCTGGCCGCCCAGTCGCGCGACCCGCAGCAGCCCTGGAACCCCTGGCGCTGGCTGCAGGACGCGTCCGCCTCGGCCGCCACCCGGGCGCGCGCCGAACGCGCGCTCGAGCTGGCCGGCCTGCAGGGCCGGCGCGACAGCGTCGCAGGCGCAGCCAGCCACGGCGAGCAGCGCCAGCTGGAGATCGCGATGACGCTGGCCACCGAGCCCCAGGTGCTGCTGCTGGACGAACCCCTGGCCGGCATGGGCGTGGCCGAGGCCGAGCGCATGGTCGAGCTGCTGCTGAGACTGAAGAAGAACCACGCCATGATGCTGGTCGAGCACGACCTCGACGCCATCTTCACGCTGGCCGACCACCTGACGGTGATGGTCAACGGCCAGGTCATCGCCAGCGACAAGCCCGCCCTGGTGCGCGCCGACGCGGGTGTGCAGGCCGCCTACCTCGGGGAGGAACACTGAAATGAAACGCCCCCACGCTCATCACTCCGTGTATTCGCTGCCCCCCGAGGGGGCCCAGGCCTCCTTTGGGGCGGCCCGGCAGGAGGCCTGACATGTCGGACCTGCTGATCGAGGCGCGAGGCCTCAACACTTATTACGGCGCCAGCCACATCCTGCGTGACCTGGACTTCACGGTCGCACGCGGCGAGACCATCGGCCTGATGGGGCGCAACGGCATGGGCAAGAGCACTCTGCTCAAGACCCTGATGGGCCTGGTCAAGCCGCGCAGCGGCAAGGTGCAGATCGCCGGCCGGGACATGACCGCCAGCCCGCCCTATGAGATCGCGCGGTTGGGGCTAGCCTACGTGCCCGAGGGGCGCGGCATCTTCGGCAACCTCAGCGTGGTCGAGAACCTGAAAATGGCCGCGCGCCCCGGCACGCGCGGCCAGCGCGACTGGACCTACGAGCGCGTGCTCGAGACCTTCCCGCGCCTCAAGGAACGCCTGGGCCACGGCGGCCAGCAGCTCTCGGGCGGCGAGCAGCAGATGCTGACCATAGGCCGGGCGCTGATGACCAACCCCGACCTGCTGATCCTGGACGAGGCCACCGAGGGCCTGGCACCACTGATCGCGCGCGAGATCTGGCGCATCTGCGGCCTGATCCGCGAAAGCGGCATCAGCAGCATCATCGTCGACAAGAACTGGAAGCACGTGACCCAGATCACCGACCGCAACATCATCCTGGTGAAGGGCCAGGTGGTGTTCGAGGGCAGCTCCGAACAATTGCTCGCGCAGCCGGGCCTGCTCGAGCAGTACCTCGGCGTCTGAGCGCTACAGCAACGGCCGCAGCTCGCGCGCCGCGTCCAGCAGCAGCGGCAGCAGGTCGCGCTGCAGCCGCTCGCGCTCTAGGCGCGCCGGCGAGGCCACCACGTTGAGCGCGGCCACGGTGCGGCCCTGCATGTTGCGCAGCGGGACGGCCAGGGCGTGCACGCCGAGCTCGTGCTCCTCGCTGGCGACACAGTAATCGTCGCGCCGCACCTGCTCGATCAAGGCACGGAAGGCCTTGGCGTCGATCTCGGTCTGCGGCGTCAGGCGCAGCAGGGTGCGGCCCTTGAGCCAGGCGTTGAGTTCCTTTTTCGGCAGCGCCGCCAGCAGCACGCGCCCGGTCGAGGTCGCGTGCGCGGGCAGGCGCGCGCCCAGGTGCAGGCCGTAGGCCAGCAGGCGCGGCGTGGGCCCCAGCACGGCGCTGCGCGCCACGATCACCACCTCGTCGCCGTCCAGCACCACGGCCGAGAAGGACTCCAGCGTCTGCGCCGCCAGGCGGTTCAGCGTCGGTTGCAGGGCGCGCGGCAGGCGCGCCGAGGCCAGGTAGCTGCCGGAAAAGCGCAGCACCTTGGGCGAGAGCCAGAAGTAGCTGCCGTCGCTCTCGAGGTAGCCCAGATGCGCCAGCGTCAGCAGGTGGCGCCGCGCCGCGGCGCGCGTGAGGCCGGCGCGCTGCGCCGCCAGCGTGGCGTTCAGGCGCTGGCGCTCGGTGTCGAAACTCTCCAACACGGCCATGCCCTTGGCCATGCCTTCGATGAAATCGGCGCGGGCGATCGTCATGGCGGCTTCTCCTCTGAGGGTATCACGGTTGCGCGGTGATCGCGCACCTGCGGCGATCATCGCACATTCGCCGCGCTGCGCACTGGCGCACGGGCCTTGCGATGCCTAAGCTAGCGCCATCTTCACCAAATCACCAGGAGACACTCCATGCGCACCCAGGTTGCCATCATCGGTGCAGGCCCCTCCGGCCTGCTGCTCGGCCAGCTGCTGCACAAGGCCGGCATAGACGCCGTGATCCTCGAACGCCAGACCGGCGACTACGTGCTCTCGCGCATCCGCGCCGGCATCCTCGAGCAGGTCTGCATCGACCTCATGGACGAGGCCGGCGTGGGCCAGCGCATGCACAAGGAAGGCCTGGTCCACGGCGGCATCGACCTGCTGTTCAAGGGCCAGCGCCACCGCATCGACATGAACCAGCTGACGGGCGGCAAGAACGTCATGGTCTACGGCCAGACCGAGCTCACGCGCGACCTGATGGAAGCGCGCGCCGCGGCCGGCCTGAGCACGGTCTACCAGGCCACCAACGTGCAGGTGCACGACTTCGACGGCAAGAACCCGCGCGTCACCTACGAGAAGAACGGCCAGACGCACGAGATCCACTGCGACTTCATCGCCGGCTGCGACGGCTTCCACGGCGTGTGCCGCGCCAGCGCGCCGCGCAGCGCGATCCGCGAGTACGAGAAGGTCTACCCCTTCGGCTGGCTGGGCCTGCTGTCGGACACGCCGCCGGTGCACGATGAGCTGATCTACGCCAACAGCCCGCGCGGCTTTGCCCTGTGCTCGCAGCGCAGCCACACGCGCAGCCGCTACTACCTGCAGGTGCCGCTGACCGACAAGGTCGAGGACTGGTCCGACGAGGCCTTCTGGCAGGAGCTGCGCCTGCGCCTGGACCCCGAGGCGCGCGCGAAGCTGGTCACCGGCCCCAGCATCGAAAAGAGCATCGCCCCGCTGCGCAGCTTCGTCACCGAGCCGCTGCGCTTCGGCCGCATGTTCCTGGCCGGCGACGCCGGCCACATCGTGCCGCCCACCGGCGCCAAGGGCCTGAACCTGGCAGCCACCGACGTCAAGTACCTCTACAACGGCCTGGTCGAGTACTACCAGGACAAGTCGGAGGCCGGCATCGACCGCTACTCCGAGCTGGCGCTCAAGCGCATCTGGAAGGCCGAGCGCTTCTCCTGGTGGTTCACCAGCCTGATGCACCGCTTCCCCGGCGAGGGCGAGATCGCGCAGAAGTTCCAGGAAGCCGAGCTCGACTACCTGATCCACAGCGAGGCCGGCGCCCGCACCATCGCCGAGAACTACGTCGGCCTGCCGCTGGACTTCGGCCAGTGAACCTGGGTCGGCCGCGCTAAGCGCGCGGCGGCTGCGGCACGTGGCGCGCGCCCCAGGCCAGCACGGCCGAGGCCAGCACCACCACGCCCAGCGCCGCTGTGAGCGACCAGCTGCGCGCCAGCGCCCCGATCAGCGGCGGGCCGATCAGGAAGCCGCTGTAGCCGATCGAAGACACGGCGGCGATGGCCGCGGCGCGCGTGGTGCCGGGCACGCGGGTCGCGGCGTTGTACAGCAGCGGCACCACCATGGCCAGGCCGGCGCCGATCAAGGCGTAGCCCGGCAGGGCCACCATCGGATGGCCGCTCAGCAGCACCGCCGCCATGGCCACCGCGCTGAGCCCACCGCCGAAGCGCAGCAGGCTGCGCTCCGCGAAGCGCCGGCGCAGGCCGTCGCCGCCGAAGCGGGCCATGGCCATGGCCGCAGAGAAGGCCGCATAGCCCATGGCCGCCTGTTCCTGCGCCAGGCCCAGCTCCTGCTTGAGGTAGAGCACGCCCCAGTCGTACATCGCGCCCTCGGCGCTCATGCCGGCGAAGATCAGCAGGCCCAGCACCAGCAGCTGGCCGCGCGGCCAGGCGAAGCGGGCGCGCGGCCCCTCGGCGGGACCTTCCTCGGGGTGGGTGTCGAGCATGCCGCGCGCGGTGAGGCCCACCCACAGGGCCACGGCCGCGCCTATCGCCAGCAGCTGCCAGCTCGCCGCCATGCCGCCGCGCAGCAGCGCGGCCGTCAGCACGGCCCCCGCCATGCCGCCCAGGCTGAAGCTGCCGTGCAGGTTGCCCATGATGGGCCGGCCGGCCAGGGCCTCGAGCGCCGAGCCTTCGGTGTTGATCGCCACGTCGAACAGGCTCATGACCGCGCCGAACAGCAGCATCGAAGCCAGCAGCCAGCCCAGGGACGGCCAGGACAGGGCCAGGGCCAGCATCAGGCCCATCGCGGCGGCGCAGCATTGCGCCGCGCGCCGCGCGCCCAGCCAGGCGACGAAGCGACCGGCCACGAACAGCGAGGACACGGCGCCGACGGCCGCGGCCAGCAGCACCAGCGCGAGCAGGCCCTCGTCCAGCCCGTACTGCGACTTGACCGAGGGGATGTGCACGCCCCAGGCGCCGCCGAGCACGCCCAAAGCGCCGAACTGGGCGCGCGTGGCCCAGCGCGCGCGGCGCCAGCGGCCCTGCGCGGCGGCCACCGTGGCCGGCACGGGCACGGTGGCCGCCAGCGATTCGCTGCTCGTCATCGCGGCCCCAGCTGCACCGGCGCCCCGCGCTGCGCGCTGGCGTAGATCGCGTCCAGGATCTCCATCACCACCAGGCCCTGCTCCGCACCCGCGTCGTGCGGCCTGCCGCTCAGCATGGCCTCGGCGAAATGGTGCATGGCCGAGAGCGCTGGCGTGTTGGGCGTGTGCATCAGCAGGTCCATGGCGGCGCCATTGTGCTCCATGAACATCTCGGCCGAGAACTGGTAGCCCTCGTTGAGGTTCTTCTGCAGCAGGCCGGCACGCGTGCCCAGCAGCCGGGTCTCCATGAGCTCGGCCTCGCGGATATGGGCGGCCCAGGAGGCCTCGAGCACCAGCGTGGCGCCGTTGCGGAAACGGATGAAGCCGGCCGCCAGGTCCTCCACGTCGAAGCGCTTGCCCGAGGCCGCCGCCAGCGGCGCCGCGATCGCGTCGTAGCGGCTGCCCATGACCCATTCGGGCTCCGGATAGCCCATCAGCCACAGGGCCAGGTCCAGCCGGTGCACGCCCAGGTCGATCAGCGGCCCGCCGCCGGCCAGCGCCTGCTGGCCGAACCAGCCGCCGAAGCCCGGCATGCCACGGCGGCGGTGCCAGACGCTGCGGCCGAAATAGAAGTCGCCGAACACGCCGGCGTCCACCTGCCGCTTCAGCGCCTGCGACTGCGCGCTGAAGCGGTAGGAGAAATTGATCATCAGCCGCCGGCCCGCGGCCTCGGCCGCGTTCAGCATCTCGCGCGCCTCGGCCGCGCTCATGGCCATGGGCTTCTCGCACAGCACATGGCAGCCCGCGGCCAGGGCGGCGAGGGTCAGATCCTTGTGGAACTTGTTGGGCGTGCAGATGCTCACGGCGTCCAACGACTCGCCAGCCAGCATGGCCTCGGCGCTGGCATGGCGG
Organism: Ramlibacter sp. 2FC; assembly: GCF_005503345.1. NCBI lineage: Bacteria > Pseudomonadati > Pseudomonadota > Betaproteobacteria > Burkholderiales > Comamonadaceae > Ramlibacter > Ramlibacter sp. 2FC. The sequence goes on along the minus strand of NZ_SCMM01000039.1, from coordinate 14,480 downwards.
CGGGCGATGCCGAACTGCTCGCCCACCTGCTGCAGGCGCTGGGCGTCGGGGTCGGCGATCGCGACCACTTCGACCTGAGGGTGCTGGCGCCAGCCCTCGATGTGCATGCGGCCTATGCCCAGGCCCACGACGCCGACCCGCAGGCGTCTGCCGTCCGCCAGGCCCTCGGAGCGGGACGGGCCGGCGGCGGCCGCCTCGGCCTGGTAGTCCATCTGGGACGCGCTCATGCGATGTCTCCCTGTTCCTGCAGCATGCCCACCCGGCCGAAGCTCAGGGACTTGGGGCTCAGCGCCTCCAGCGGCGCGGTGTTGGGACAGCGGTCGGCCAGGCGCACGCGCGGCGCGGCCCATTGCACGGCGTTGGCGATCACGCGCTGCACGTTGGCGTCGTGGTAGGTCGGGTAGGCCTCGTGGCCGGGGCGGAAGTAGAACACCCGGCCATGGCCACGTTGCCAGCAGCAGCCGGAGCGGAACAGCTCGCCTCCCTCGAACCAGGACAGCAACACCAGCTCATCGGGCGTGGGGATGTCGAAGCGCTCGCCGTACATCTCCTCGTAGGGCAGCTCGAAATGCTCGGGCAGGCCGGCCGCGATCGGGTGGCTGGGCTCGACCACCCACAGGCGCTCCTTCTCGTCGGCCTCGCGCCACTTGAGCGAGCAATGCGTTCCCATCAGGCGGCGGAAGATCTTGGAGAAATGCCCCGAGTGCAGCACGATCAGGCCCATGCCCTCGAGCACGCGGCGCTGCACGCGCTCGACGACCGCGTCGCTGACCTCGGCATGGGCCTTGTGGCCCCACCACAGCAGCACGTCGCAGGCGTCCAGCCGGGCCGCGCTCAGGCCGTGCTCGGGCTCGTCCAGCGTGGCCGTGCCCAGGTCCAGGGCGCGCGCGCCCGGCAGGGGCGAGGCGGTCTCGCGCAGGGCCGCCGCCAGGGTCGCGTGCATGCCGGTGGGGTAGATCGCGGCGATCGCCGGGTTCTCCTGCTCGTGGCGGTATTCGTTCCAGACAATGACAGAAATCTTTTCGGACAAGGAAGTCTCCTTAAAACTTGCGACATGGCGCCTAAGCAAGCGAACTACACTCGCAACGTAGGCCTATCGTAGGAACGGAACCGCCCTCGAACAAGCGAGATCCGCACCAGAAAACCGATATCGATGTCAAAAATCCAGAGTCCTTTTCGAGACCCAGAAGGGGGCGGCTGCGCCCTCCCCGGCGCCGCGCCCGACCCGGCGCGCGCCGCGCGGATGCGCGGCGCCCTGTCCGAGGCCCTGCAAGGCCTGCAACAGGCGCGCATGGCCCTGCTTCGCCCGCACGCGCAAGGCGGCTTGGTGCCTCACGGCAGCGGGCACTTTCACAGCGCGCCCGAGCTGTTCGTGCAACTGGCAGGCTGGACGCGCTTCGAGTTTCCGGGGCGCAGCTGCCGGCTCGAGGCGGGCGAGGCCCTGCTGCTGCCGCCGCAGCTGCTGCACGCCGAGCAGGTGGGGCCCGGGCCGGACGGCCAGGCCTTCTGCAACCTCGTGCTCTATGCCGACGCCCAGGGCTTCAGCAGCCACCTGGCGAGCGAGCAGCGCCCCGGCCTGCCCGGCGTGCAGCACTTGGAGACGCGCCGCACGCCCCAAGCCGGCCGCATGCAGGCCTGGCTGCTCGACGCCTGCCCGCGCGCCGGCCTGCCGCCATCGGACTGGGACGAGGCGCAGGCGCGCGCCCTGGTCAGCGCGACACTGGCCAGCGCCCTGCGCCTGCTGGCGCAGTCGACCGGTCAGGCATCCGAGGAGCACCCCCTGGTCGCACGCGTGAAGCTGTGGGTCAAGAACCGCCTGGGCGAGCAAGATCTCAGCGTGCGCGGCCTGGCGCAGCAGGCCGGCTGCACGGCCGACTACCTCTCGCAGCTGTTTCACCGCCACACGGGCGAACACCTGGTCGCCCACATCGTGCGCCTGCGCATGGAGCGGGCGGCCCAGCTGCTGCTGGACGGGCGCATGGCCGGCAAGGCAGTGGCCTGGGCCTGCGGCTACGCCAGCCACAGCTATTTCACCCAGAGCTTCCGCCAGCATCACGGCGCCACGCCGACGGCCTGGCGGCGCAGCCAGCCGGCACCGCCAGCGTGAAACGGGCCGGCGGCCGCTTCCGCTACATTGGCGGCAACGCTCTCGGACCACCGCCCATGACCACCGCTTCCGTCCGCCGCCCCTTGCGCGGCACGCGCATCCTGAGCCTGGCGCTCAACCTGCCGGGCCCGGCCGCCCTGATGCGCCTGCGCGCCATGGGCGCGCGCTGCCTCAAGGTCGAGCCGCCCGCGCCCAAGGGCGGCGCCGCGGACGCGCCCGGCGACCCCATGGCCCAGTACAGCCCGGCGGCCTATGCGGCCTTGCACGAAGGCATCCCCAGGCGCCAGCTGGACCTCAAGTCCGAACGCGGCCAAGCCGCCCTGCACCGGGAGCTGGCGCGCTGCGACCTGCTGCTGACCTCGTTCCGCCCCTCGGCGCTGGCCAAGCTGGGCCTGGACTGGAAGGCGCTGCAGCGCCGCCACCCGGCGCTCTCGCTGGTGAGCATCGTCGGCGGGACCGGGCCCCTGGCCGAGCGGCCGGGCCACGACCTCACCTACCTGGCCGAGGCCGGCCTGGTGCCGGGCCTGGACCTGCCCGCCACGCTGTTCGCCGACATGGGCGGCGCCCTGCTGGCCAGCGAGGCCGTGCTTGGGGCGGTGCTGGCGTACAAGAGCTCGGGCAAGGCCAGCTGCCGGCAGGTGGCGCTGTCCGGGGCCACGGCCTGGCTGGCCCTGCCGCGCGACTGGGGACTGACCCTGCCCGGCGGCTGGGTCGGCGGCGCGCACGCGGGTTACCGCGTCTACCCCTGCAAGGACGGCCGCGTCGCCGTGGCCGCGCTGGAGCCGCATTTCGCGGCGGCGCTCTGCGCTGCCGCGGGCCTGCCGGCCAGCGACATGCGGGCACCCGCCACGCACGAGGCCCTCGCCGGCTTCCTCGCTTCGCGCACGCGCCGCCAGCTCGAGCGCCTGGCCTCCGAGCGTGACCTCCCCCTGCACACGCTGCCGAGCGCGGCGCGCTGACGGCGACTTGCTCAGGCCGAGGGATCGCGCGGCGGCGACTCCAGCAGGAAGCTGGCCATGGCGCCGGCTTCTAGCGGCGCCACCTCCTCGGCCTCGTCCTTGAGGCCCACGCCGGTCAGCCGGCGCGCCCGCGCCAGACTGAGCAGCCGGTGCAGCTGCTGCGCCGCCGCCGCCACGGACAGACCCGCGGGACGGACGTTGGAGATGCAGTTGCGCTGCGCGTCCGTCAGGCCCACGCGCGGCGCCCAGCTGAGGTAGATGCCGAGGCTGTCGGGCGAGCTCAGGCCCGGCCGCTCGCCGATCAGCACGGCCATCGCGTCGGCGCCCAGGCGCTCGCCCACCTCGTCGCCGACCGCCACGCGGCCCTGCGTGACCAGGGCCACCGGCGCGACGCGCCAGGCCTGGGCCGTATCCGCCTGCAGCCGCGCCAGCATGGCCGAGATCAGCGCCACGGCGCTCGTGTGCACGCCCAGGGCCGAGAGTCCGTCTGTGACGACGAAGGCCAGGTCGAAGCGGGCCGCCCCAGGTCCGGACGCTGCAGGTAGCTCGCGCGGTCGGGCGCAGCGCTGTGCAGCAACAGGGGCTGCAGGCCCAGGTCCTGCAGCGCCTGCGCGGTGCCGAGCGCGTCGAAGGCCAGGTGCACGGCGTCGCGCGCCTGGGCATGGGCGAGCTGGAACGCGAGCTGGGCCGCGGTCGGCAGGCTGTGGCCGGCGCGGCCCAGGGCGATGCGCGCATCGGTGTAGCGGCGCAAGGCGTCCCAGCGCGCGGCTGTGACCGGGGGTTTGGCGCATGCCTGCGCCCCCACGCTTGTCGCTCCGCGTACTTCGCTGCCCCCCTTGGGGGCCTTTGCGCCTTGGGACGGCCCGGCGGCGCTCATTGCCCATGCTCCAGCCGCTGCAGCACCTCGGCAAACGGCGCCGGCAGGCCCTCGGCTAGGCGCGAGCCCTCGCCCGGCTCGAACACGCCCATGGTCTGCAGCCAGGCTTCGAACTCGGGCGCGGGGCGCAGGCCCATCAGCTGGCGCATCACCAGCGCGTCGTGGAAGGAACTGCTCTGGTAGTTCAGCATGATGTCGTCGGCGCCCGGCACGCCCATGATGAAGTTGCAGCCGGCGGCGCACAGCAGGGTCAGCAGGGCGTCCATGTCGTCGACATCGGCCTCGGCATGGTTGGTGAAGCAGCAGTCGCAGCCCATGGGCAGGCCCAGCAGCTTGCCGCAGAAATGGTCCTCCAGGCCGGCGCGCAGGATCTGCTTGCCGTCGTAGAGGTACTCGGGCCCGATGAAGCCCACCACGGTGTTGACCAGCAGCGGGCTGAAATGCCGTGCCACGGCGTAGGCGCGCGCCTCCAGGGTCTGCTGGTCGCAGCCGTGGTGCGCGCCGGCCGACAGCGCGCTGCCCTGGCCGGTCTCGAAATACATCACATGCTCGCCACGCTGCCCGTCGTCGAAGACGGCGCCGCGCCCCAACGCCTGCGCTGCGGCCCGCGCTTCGCCCAGCAGGGCCAGGTCGATGCCGAAACTGCGGTTCGCGCCCTCGGTGCCGGCGATCGACTGGAACACCAGGTCCACCGGCGCACCGCGCTCGATTGCGCGCAGCGTGTTCGTGACATGGGTCAGCACGCAGGACTGGGTGGGAATGCCGTAGCGCGCGATCACGCCGTCCAGCATTTGCAGCAGCCGCACCACCTGCGGCACATCGTCGGTGGCCGGGTTGATGCCGATCACCGCGTCGCCGCTGCCCAGCAGCAGGCCGTCGAGCAGGCTGGCCGCTATGCCCGCGGCATCGTCGGTCGGGTGGTTGGGCTGCAGCCGCGTGGCCAGGCACCCGGCCAGTCCCAGCGTGCCGCGAAAGCGCGTGACCACGCGGCATTTGCGCGCGATCAGTGCCAGGTCCTGCAAGCGGCACAGCTTGCTGACGGCGGCCACCATCTCGGGCGTGAGGCCCGGCGCCAGCGCCGCCAGGGCCGCGGGCGTGGCGGCATCGCCGAGCAGCCAGTTGCGCAAGTCGCCCACGGTGAGGTGGCTGACCGGGGCGAAGGCCGCGGCGTCGTGGCGGTCGATGATGAGCCGCGTGACCTCGTCCTCCTCGTAGGGCACGACGGCCTCGCTCAGGAAGGCCTTCAGCGGCAGCTCGGCCAGCGCCATCTGCGCCGCCACCCGCTGCTGCGCGCTGTTCGCGGCCACACCGGCCAGGCGGTCCCCCGAGCGGGCCGGGCTGGCGGCCGCCATGAGGACGCGCAGGCTGTCGAAGCGGTAGCTTTGCGAGCCTATGCTGTGGGCGTAGCTCAAGGCTGGACCTCCATGGCTGCGGATCGGGCGCGACCTGCACCCTGGCATTGTCGGCCAGCACGCCGGACCTTGTCACGACGGGCTGGCAGAATCCCTCGACAAACACAAACAGGGCGTCCGATGAAGAGACAGGGAAGGACCGTGCGCCGGGAAGCGGCGCGCTCGCAGGCGCAGCTCCGAAAGCCTCCGCCCGCGGCGCCGGCCGTACCGGCCGCACCGGTGCTGTCGCTGACGCTCGCCTGGGCCCTGCTGATCGCCTGGGGCGTCTGGGCCGGCCGCCTGCCGCTGCTCACCCTGGCGGCCGCACCGCTGCTGAACCTGGCAACCTTCTACGTCTACTGGACCGACAAGCACGCCGCCCGAAACGGCCGCTGGCGCACGCGCGAGGACACCCTGCACCTGCTGGGCCTGCTCGGCGGCTGGCCCGGCGCATGGTGGGCGCACCAGATCCTGCGCCACAAGTCGCGCAAGGCGGCGTTCAGGCAAGCCTACTGGGCCACGGTGCTGCTGCACGGCGCGGCCCTGCTGGGCTGGCTGTTCTGGCTGCAGCCGAGATGGTCGTCGCTGTTGTGAGCGTGGGCAGGCGCGCGGCCGGAGCCGCCGGCACGACGGGCCGGACAAGACCTCAGCGCGGCCTGCGCGAGGCCTTGGCGGGCGGGCGCCCCGCGCCCGTGTCGCGCGGCGGCAGGCCGGTGTGCTGGGTCAGGATGCGGCCCTTGACCGGCGCGGCCGACGGGCGCGGCGCGGGCGTCGAGTTCTTGCGCCGCGCGCTCTGGTAGCTGCCGTCGTTCAGCGGCTGCCAGGTCGGGATCAGGTGCTGCTTGCCGTTGCCTATCAGGTCGGCGCGGCCCATGGCCTTGAGCGCCTCGCGCAGCAGCGGCCAGTTGTTCGGGTCGTGGTAGCGCAGGAAAGCCTTATGCAGGCGGCGGCGCTTCTCGCCGCGCACGATGTCCACGCCCTCGCTGTCGCGCGTGATCTTGCGCAGCGGGTTGCGGCCGCTGTGGTACATGGCCGTGGCGGTGGCCATGGGGCTGGGGTAGAAGGTCTGGACCTGGTCGGCGCGAAAGCCGTTCTTCTTGAGCCAGACCGCCAGGCTCATCATGTCCTCGTCGCTGGTGCCCGGATGGGCGGCGATGAAGTAGGGGATCAGGAACTGCTTCTTGCCCGCCTCGGCACTGAACTTCTCGAACATCTGCTTGAAGCGGTCATAGCTGCCTATGCCGGGCTTCATCATCTTGGACAGCGGGCCCTGCTCGGTGTGCTCGGGAGCGATCTTCAGGTAGCCGCCCACATGGTGCTGCACCAGCTCCTTGACGTACTCGGGGCTCTGCACCGCCAGGTCGTAGCGCAGGCCGGAGCCGATCAGGATCTTCTTGATGCCCTTGAGCGCACGGCCGCGGCGGTACATGCTGATCAGCGGGCCGTGGTCGGTGGTCAGGTTCTGGCAGATGCCGGGGTAGACGCAGCTGGGCTTGCGGCAGGCGGCCTCGATCTCGGGCGACCTGCAGCCTATGCGGTACATGTTGGCCGTGGGGCCGCCGAGGTCGGAGATCACGCCGGTGAAGCCGGCCACCTTGTCGCGGATCTCCTCGATCTCGTGGATCACCGAGTCTTCCGAGCGGCTCTGGATGATGCGGCCCTCGTGTTCGGTGATCGAGCAGAAGGTGCAGCCGCCGAAGCAGCCGCGCATGATGTTGACCGAGAAGCGGATCATCTCCCAGGCCGGGATCTTGGTCGCGCCATCGTGGCTGCCGCTTTCGTCGGCGTAGACCGGGTGCGGGCTGCGCGCATAAGGCAGGCCGAACACATGGTCCATCTCGGCCGTGGTCAGCGGGATGGGCGGCGGGTTGATCCAGACGTCGCGCGCGGTCGCAGCCTCGCCATGCGCCTGCACCAGGGCGCGCGCGTTGCCGGGGTTGGTCTCCAGGTGCAGCACGCGGTTGGCATGGGCGTAGAGCACAGGGTCGGCCTTGACCTGCTCGTAGCTGGGCAGGCGGATCACGGTGCGCTCGCGCGGCGGCAGCTTGCGCTTGCCGGACAGGGCCGGGTTGGGCATGAAGCTCAGCGGCTGCACGCCCGGCTCCGCCTGCGGCGCGCCGCCCTCCTCCTTGGCGCAACTGCTGCCCTGGGCCTGGGCCTGCTCGGCCGTGGTCATGTAGGGGTTGATGTGCTCGTCCACACGGCCCGGCAGGTCCACCGAGCGCGAGTCGATCTCGAACCAGCCCTCGGGCGTTTCCCGCCGCACGAAGGCCGTGCCGCGCACGTCGTTGATCTGCTGCACCGGCTCGCGCGCGGCCAGGCGGTGCGCGACCTCGACCAGGGCGCGCTCGGCGTTGCCGTACAGCAGCAGGTCGCACTTGCTGTCGACCACGATGGAGCGGCGCACCTTGTCCGACCAGTAGTCGTAGTGCGCGATGCGGCGCAGCGAGCCCTCGATGCCGCCGAGCACGATGGGCACATCAGGGAAGGCCTCGCGGCAGCGCTGGCTGTAGACGATGGCCGCGCGGTCGGGCCGCTTGCCGCCCTGGTCGCCCGGGGTGTAGGCGTCGTCCGAGCGGATCTTGCGGTCCGCCGTGTAGCGGTTGATCATGGAATCCATGTTGCCGGCCGTCACGCCCCAGAACAGGTTCGGCTTGCCCAGCGCCTTGAAGGGCTCGGCGCTGTGCCAGTCGGGCTGGGCGATGATGCCGACGCGAAAGCCCTGGGCCTCGAGCACCCGGCCTATCACGGCCATGCCGAAGCTCGGGTGGTCCACATAGGCGTCGCCGGTCACGAGGATCACGTCGCAGCTGTCCCAGCCCAGGCGCTCCATCTCGGCCCGGCTCATCGGCAGGAAGGGCGCCGTGCCGAAGCGCGCCGCCCAGTACTTGCGGTAGCTGGTCAGCGGCTTGGCAGCGCGCGCGAAGAAGGACACGTCGACGGGAGCGTTCATGGAGGGCTCGTTGGGGGCAACCTGCCATTTTAGTTGGCGGGCCTTGCCTGCAACAGCCTGAGGGCTACTGCCCGGCCTGGGGGAGGCGGGCTTGGTAGAAGTCGATGAAGGCGCGCACCTTGGCGGCCACGTGGCGCCCGGGCGCGTAGACGGCATAGATGCCGCCCTCGGGCAGCGACCACTGGGGCAGCAGGCGCACGAGTTCGCCGCGCGCTACCAAGGCCTCGGTGCTGGGCCGGTCCATGACCGAAACGCCGGCCCCCTCGAGCAGCAGCGTGCGCAGCGTGGCGGCCGAGTCGCAGCGCAGCCGGCCCGTCATGCGCACGCTGCGCTGCGCCCCGTCGGGGTCGGTGAAGCGCCAGGTCAGCGGCGTGGGCAGCAGGGTCAGCGCCACCCAGTCCATGCGCGCCAGGTCCTCGGGCGTTTGCGGCTGGCCGGCGCGGCGCAGGTAGGCCGGCGAGGCCACCACCTGCTGGGCGAAGCCGCCCAGGCGGGTGGCGCGCAGCGTCGAGTCGCGCAGCCAGCCCATGCGGAAGGCCACGTCGACGCCCTCCCGCACCAGATCGACCACCCGGTCGCTGGAGCGCAGCTCCAACTGCAGCCGCGAATGCAGCTGCGCGAAGGCCGCGACGGCGGGCGCCAGCGACTGCTGCGCCTGCTCCACCGTGCAGGCGATGCGCAGCGTGCCGCGCAACTCGCCCGTACGCCCCAGGCCGGCCAGCGTGTCCTGCACCCCGCGCAGCGCCGGCACGCATTCGTCGATCAAGGTCTGGCCGGCCTCGGTCAGCTGCACGCGGCGCGTGGTGCGCGTGAACAGGCTCAGGCCCAGCCGCGCCTCCAGCCGGCTGACCTCCAGGCTCACGCGCGCCTTGGACAGGCCCAGCCGCTCGGCCGCGGCCGTGAAGCCGCCGGCCTCGGCCACGGCGGCGAACACCAGCAAGGCGTTGAGGTCGGCAGACGCCTCAACCCCCATGTCGGCCCGTCGCCGCAACGGCAACTGTCAATAATTTCATAACAATGAATTCTGACATTGACAGTTTATCGAATCAATCGACGATGCGACAGTCGAGTCCTCCACTTGCTCGGAAAGGAAATACACCATGAACATCGCACTCATAGGCGCCAGCGGCTTCATCGGCTCGGCCCTGCTGGCCGAGGCCCTGGACCGGGGTCATCGCGTGACCGCTCTGGTCGGCCGCCCTGAGCGCCTGACGCCTCACCCGCAGTTGAAGGCCGTGAAGACCGACGTGCTCGACCAGGCGACCCTGGCCGGCCAACTGCGCGGCCACGACGCCGTGCTCAGCGCCTTCAGCGGCCATGCGCAGCCCGACGTCCTGGGCTACTACCTCCAGGGCTTTCGCGCCATCCTCGAGGCCACGCGTGCGGCCGGCGCGCCGCGCCTGCTGGTGGTCGGCGGTGCCGGCAGCCTGGAAGTGGCGCCCGGTGTGCAACTGCTGGACACGCCGGACTTCCCCGCCGCCTACAAGGCCTCGGCCGAGGGTGCGCGCCAGGCGCTGAACCTGCTGCGCGCCGAGACCGCGCTGGACTGGACCCTGCTGAGCCCCAGCGCCGAGATCGCGCCCGGCGAGCGCACGGGGCAATTCCGTCTCGGCACCGACCAATTGCTGAGCGACGCCGGCGGCAACAGCCGCATCTCGGTGCAGGACTACGCCTGGGCCATGCTCGACGAGATCGAGCGCCCGGCCCACAGCCGGCGCCGCTTCACGGTCGGCTATTGATCGGGCTCAGAGGTCGCGCAAGGCGGCCGCAATCTGGGCCTGAAAGGCCTGGGCGTCGGCCAGCGCCTGGGCATTGAGCAGGGCCAGCTTGACCAGGAACAGCTCGGACTTGTCCGGGCCGGCCTGGTCGATGGCCGTGGCCAGGGCGTCGTAGACCGACTCCAGGCCGGGAATCGTCAGCGTCTTGGGTTGTGGGCTCATGCTCATGCCTCCTGCCGAGCCGCCTCAAAGGAGGCATGGCCTTGCAGGCCGCGCCGCTGCGAGACGCAGCGGCTCTTCGGTCCGTCCACGCCTGCGCAGGCAGGCGTGGAGCCGCGGCCCTCAGCCCCCTCGGGGGGCAACGAAACGAAGTGAGTGTGGGGGTCCATGGTCATTCTCCTTGGCGGGCCAGGGCGGTGTCCAGTGCGGCCTGCAGGCGCTCGGCATCCAGGCTGATCCAGCGCGCGCAGACATGCTGGTCGGGCCGCAGCAGGTAGGCCGCGCCGCCGGCGGACACGCCGTAGCGCTGGCGCACATGGCCCTCGCTGTCGGCCAACGCGAGGTCGGCGCCTTCCACCGGAGCGGCCGCGCCCACGGCCGTCACGCGCAGCGGCACGCCGCGCGCACGGGTCTGGTCCACCACCCGGCGCAGCGACTCGGGCAAGGCCTCCCGGTCCGTGAAGTACAGCAGCTCGAAACCGCCGCCCAGGTGGTCCAGCAGGTAGTCGTCGGGGCCCAGGCGCAGGTTCAGTGGCGGCGCACCATGGCCCGGGCCGGCCTTGAACAGCAGGTCGTCGTCGCCCGCGCTGTTGAGCGCCGAATGCGTGTACTCGTGCGGGCGCGAGGTGCGCCAGTGGTAGAGCGGGCCGACGAAGGGCTGGCTCAGCGAGAGCGAGAGCACGGCGTCGCGCAGTAGGCGAAAACCCTGCGTGGGCGGGGTCATGAAGCGCGTGCTCTTGCCGGCCTCAGCGATGATCTCGCGCGCCGCGCCCACGCGCTCGGCGCTGTAGCTGGCCAGCAGCGCCTCGGGCGCCAGGCCCCTGGCCACGAAGGCCAGGCGCCAGGCCAGGGCCTGCGCGTCCTGAAAGCCGGTGTTGGCGCCGCGCACGCCGAAGATCGGCAGCATATGGGCCGCGTCGCCGGTGAACAGCACGCGGCCATGGCGGTAGTCGGGCAGGGTCAGCGCGCGCGCCGAGTAGACGGAGCACCAGTCCATCTCCCAGGGCTTGCCGGCATGGCCGATCATGGCCAGCTGGGCGTCGATGCGCGCCTTGAGCGACTCGGGCGCGAGCGCCTGCTCGGGCGTCTCGCCGGCCGGCAGCTGGTAGTCCACACGCCAGATGCCATGCGGCTCGCGGTGCATGAGCACGGTGTTGCCGGGGTTCCACTCGGGGTCGAAGAAGGCCAGGCGCTCGGTCGGCAGCGGCAGCTCGACGCGGATGTCGGCGATCACGAAGCGGCCCTCGTAGGAGGCGCCTTCCATCTTGAGGTCCAGCATGGAGCGTAGGCCCGAGCGCGCGCCGTCGGCGGCGACCAGCCAGTCGGTCTCCAGCGCGTAGTGCCCCTCGGGCGTGTCCACCTCCAGGCGCGCGAAGCCCTCGCCCTGTTCCACGCGGCTCACGCGGTTGCCCCAGCGCAGCTCGATCAGGGGCTGGGCGCGCACCGCGTCGACCAGGTATTCCTCGAGGTACTGCTGCTGCAGGTTGATCATGGGGAAGAAGCGGTCGTCTTCCTCGTGCGGGCCTTCCATGCGGAACACGCGCTGGCCGCGGTAGAAGGAGTTGCCGAAGCGCCAGGGCAGGCCGTTCTCGCTGACGCGGCGGTCCACGCCGACCTGCTGCAGGATCTCCATGGAACGGCGCGTGAACACGATGGCGCGGCTGCCCTCGGAGACCTGGCGCTCGGCTTCGAGCAGCACGCAGGGCTGGCCGTGGCGCGCCAGCTCCAGCGCCGCCGTCAGGCCGATCGGCCCGGCGCCGACGATGACCACCTGCTGGCGCGGCTGCGCGGGGTGCTGCGAGGGCAGCCAGGGATCGAACACCTGGTAGTCGTAGTAGATGGAGCGTCGTGGCTCGGCCTGGGGCTGGTGCATGTGGGTCTCCTGCGGGCTCTCGGACGCGCCCTGCGTGTCCGTGCCGCCAGTGTAGGCAGGCCCCCGGCGCGGCCTGTCCCCAAACGGGAACAGTCAGGGCGCGCCGGCTTCGGATGCCAGCAGCAGGCCCAGCAGCTCGCGCTGGCCCGAGATGCCGAGCTTGCGGTAGACGCGCTTGAGGTAGGTCTGGGCGCTGGAGACCTCGATGCCCATGCGGTCCGCGATGCCTTCGGTGGCCAGGCCTGCGAGCAGGCCGCGCACCAGGTCCACGTCGCGCTTGGTGAGCTCGGGACAGCGCCGCAGCAACCGGGCCAGTAGCAGCTCGGCCAGTTCGTTGTGCACCACATGGCCCGCGTAATGCAGGCGCACGGCCTGCACCACCAGGGGCGCGAAGGCTTCGACCGCCGCGATTGCCGCGTCATCGAAGGGCCCATGCTCCAGGCCCCGGTAGAAGTTGACCGACAGCCAGCGCTGCCCCTCGTACAGAGCCAGGATGGCGAGGCGCTCGGCCACCTGCGGCAGCTCGTAGCAGATCTCGCGGTACTCGCGGTGGGCGATGTCCTCGCCCTTTTGCCGGTGCAAGAGGATATGGGGATGGGACGGCGGGGCTTTCTGGGCCGCGGCCAGCTCGGCCTGCATCACCTGCTGGCTGCCGTCCAGCGGGTAGAAGCGCGCCACATAGTCCTGCGAGATGCGCGGCAGCGCCTGGGTGCGCGCGCGGTCGCCGACCGCCACGATGCGCGGGCGCCCCTGCCCCTCGTAGGAAAAGATGGTGCACTGCGCCAGCGGCACATGGGCGCCAACCAGGCGCAGCAGGTCCTCGGCCACGGCGTGGCGGCCCGAGAGGCCCAGCTTTTGCAGCAGGGCCGTGACCTGGGCGAGCGGGATCTCGAAGCGGGCGGAGGGGGTGGGCGGCAGCGGCCAGTACGCGCTCATGCTGGCCGCAATGTAACCGAGCCGCAGGCGAAGCTCAGTTGCCGCCGGGCCGCCCCAAGGCAACTGCGGCCATCCCAGGGGGCAGCGAGGACACGCCAGTGCCGAGCGTGGGGGCCATCACTCCCGCACGATCATCTGGCCGCGGATCTCGCCACCGGGGAAGGTCGCGGTGTGGATGTTGGCGTACCAGCGCCCCGCCATCAGGTCCTCGGCCTGGGCCGGGGTCAGCGTGGCCCGGCCCTCGTAGCGCCCGCTCAGCGCGCCCGGCCAGGACAGCGCCACGCCGGCGTTGCGCCCCGGGCCGGCGGGCCCGTGGAAATGCGCGGCCGTCGCGGGGCCGCTGAGCGCGTTGAACGAGGCCTTCCAGCGCAGCAGCCGCGTGTTCTTGTCCAGCACCGCGTCGACGCGGCCGGTGCCGGCCGTGCGCACGGGCGGCACCTCGTTCATGCCCGTCATCTGGGTGCTGAAGGCCACCAAGTGGGGGTCTGGCTTCAGCATGGCGCAGCCGCTGGCCAGCAGTGCCGAGGCCAGGACGGTGGCGCCGCATGCGGCCGCCCGCAGGGAGTGGGGTCTTGGTGTCATGCTTGGATCTCCGTCCAGGCCGGGGGCCCGGACGGCGCAGAGTGTAAGCGGCGTCCGCCGCCGCGCAGTCGCGCCGCCTGTGTCTTGTCACGTCGCTTACAAACGTGCGACAAGCCGCTCCCTGCCCGCGCTTGGGCCGCACTCGGTTAAGCTGCTGCCCCCATGCCCCAGACCCTGTCCGCGCCCGTGCACAGCGAACTGCTGATCAAGAAGAGCCGCTTCATCGGCTGCGTCGAGCCCATGGCCGACCGCGCCGGCGCCCAGGCCAGGGTGGCGCAGCTGCGCGCCGAACACCCCGGTGCGGCCCATGTCTGCTGGGCCCTGCTGGCGGGCGGCCAGTCGGCCGCGGTGGACGATGGCGAGCCGGGCGGCACGGCCGGCCGCCCCATGCTCGAGGTGCTGCGCCACCAGGACCTGGAAGCTGTGCTGGCCACCGTGGTGCGCTACTTCGGCGGCGTCAAGCTGGGCGCGGGCGGCCTGGTGCGCGCCTATACCGACGCCGTGGCCCAGGCCTTGCTGCAGGCGCGCAAGCTGCCGCTGCAGCGGCTGACCACGCTGCGCTGCGCCCTGCCCTATGCGCTGGAGGGCCTGCTGCGCCGCGAGCTCGATGCCACCGAGGGCGCCCGCCTGCTCGAAGTCAGCCACGGCACACTGGTCGAGCTGCAGTTCAGCCTGCCCGAGGACCAGGCTGGCGCCTTCGTGGCGCGCCTGAACGAGGCCGGACAGGGGCGCCTGGGCTGGCTCGATCCGCACTGAGAGGGTGTAGACGAAATGATCTACGTCGCCAGTCTAGTCGCGAGCATACGCGCTTCGGCCAACCAGACCCATGCGAGCGGCGCCCAGTCCGATCGATCGTGGTGTGCCA